>CAYMJK010000001.1:0-3148 GCA_964390535.1 uncultured Phycisphaeraceae bacterium
ACTGGAGGCAGAGGGCGCACTCGCCCGGCTCGCCCTCCTCGCCCTCCTCGCTCAGCGCCACCGTCCGGAAGGCGAGCGTCAGGCAGCGGGCGCAGATCAGGCTGCCGCGATGCCCCTCGACCATCGGCCGATCCTCGGACCACGCGGAGTGGCAGAAGTCGCACTGGAAGAAGTCGTTGCCATCGGCGTCTGTGTTGTGCATCGTCAGCCTTTGCCCGCGGGCTCGGGCTCGGGCGCCTCGGTGGCGGCGCCGACGAGCTGGCTGGAGGCGATCATCCGGTAGGTTTCGCAGCGGTCGAGCAGTTCATCGTGGCGGCCGGTGTCCACGATGCGCCCGTGATCCATCACGACGATGCGATCGGCGCCGAGCACGGTGCTCAGGCGGTGGGCGACGATGAGGCAGGTGCGCCCGCCACCCCCGACGCCACCGACGGCGCCATCGCCGCCGCGCGTGAAATCGGCGATGGCCTCGGCCACGGCGGCCTCGCTCTCGGCATCGATCATGCTCGTGGCTTCATCCAGGATCAGAATCGCCGGATCGCGCAGCACCGCCCGGGCGATGGACAGCCGCTGTCGCTGCCCGCCGGAGAGCGTGAGCCCCTGCTCGCCGACGACCGTGTTGTAACCCGCCGCGAGCCGTTCGATGAAGTGGTGGGCCCGTGCCTTGCGGCTGGCCCGCAGGATCTTCTCCTCGGTGACGCCCTCGGCGCCATACGCGATGTTCGAGCGGATCGTGCCGCTGAAGATGATCGTCTCCTGCGTGACCACGCCGATCTGCCGGCGCAGCGAACGTACCGACACCTCGCGCAGATCCACCCCGTCGATGAGCACCCGCCCGCTGCCGGGATCGAACAGCCGCGGCACGAGGCCGAGCAGCGTGGTCTTGCCGCTGCCGTTGGGGCCGACGATGGCCACCGTCTCCCCGTGCTCGATCGTCAGCGAGACATCGCGCAGGGCCGGGTCGCCGGCGCCCGGATACGTGAAGCTGATGTGCTCGAAGCGGATCGACTCGGCGTGCCGGGCCAGCCTGGGCAACTGGGCCCCGTGCCCGGGCTCGGTCTCGGCGCTGAGCAGCTCGGCGAGGCGGTCTGCCGCGGCGGCGGACGTCTGGATCTCGTTGACCAGCCCGGTGAGCGGCTTGAGCGATGCGCCGGCGACCGTCAGGGCGCCGACGACCAGGAAGAAATCCTCCGGCGTGAGCTTGCCATCGCGGATCGCCTTGGCCGCGATGCCGACGAGCACGAGCAGGATGACGACGGTGAGCGCCTCGACCAGCGGGCTGGAGATGGCGCGGGCGTTGCGGGCCCGGAAGAGCTGGCGCATTACCTCCTTGTTGATGCGGTGGAATCTCCCGGACTCGTAGCGCTCGGTCGTGTGCACCTTGACGACGCGCAGCCCCTGCAGCGCCTCAGTCGCGGCGCCGTAGAGCTCCGCCTGGCGACCGAGGGCCGAGCGGCTCGCCCGCTTGATGCGACGGGCGAAGCCGTTGATGACGATCGCGATCACCGGCGCCACCAGCAGCGCGATGAGCGTGAGCTTCCAGTTCAGGATCAGCGCCGCGGTGAGGGCGGCCGCGCCCTTGGTGGACTGCGTCACCGCCTTGCTCATCATGGCCGTGAAGCCGGCGGCGAGTTGGGTGGTGTCGTTGACGATCCGGCTGACGAGGTCGGAGGCGCCCCCCTGGACGACATCGAGCAGCGGGCGATGAATCACCGACCGGAAGGCGTCGCGCCGGATGTTGGTGATGGCGCCGTAGACCACGGTGAGCGAGCAGTAGGCGTGCAGGAACTGGGCTACGGCGCTGAGGATGGCCAGCACGCCCAGCGTCATCAGGATGATGTCGAAGCCGGTGTCGGTTCCGGGCGGAAGCGACCCGATGACGCTCTCGGGGATCTCGAGGAAGGCCGGGGACGATTCGTTGAACTCCCGGGCGAGATCCGGCAGGCTCTTGCGCTCGTCGCTCAGGAAGCCCTTCACGACCGGGCTGGCGGCAAGAATCCCGATGCCGAGGCCCCCCGCGGCGAAGAAGCTGAAAATGAGCGCACAGATGAGCAGGCCGCGATATCGGAACATGCGCCGGGCGAACTGCCAGTAGGGCGCCTGGAAGCCCGGCAGGCGGCGTTTGCCGGCGAGCGTGGGCCTGGCGATGGGCGCGGTTCGCTTCATGAACGGAAGTATTGAAGGCGCGGCGGAGCGGGTACAGTTTCGACGGGAAAGGGCCCGGGACCGGATTCTTTGCCGCGGGCGGGGCGATTTCGAATCGGAGCCGGGAAATGGCGGCCCAGGCGGCGCAGGTGAGCTTCGTGATCCCGTGCTTCAACCACGGCCGGTTCGTGGCCGACGCCGTGCGCTCCGCCCTCGGGCAGGAGGATGTTCCCACCGAGGTCGTGATCGTCAACGACGGCTCCACCGACAGGGGGACCCGGGCGGCCTGCGATCGGCTGGCGGGCGACCGGGTCACGGTGATCCATCAGGAGAACCGCGGACTACCGGCGGCGCGCAACGCCGGCGCCAGCCGGGCGCAGTCGGGCCTGCTCGTCTTTCTGGATGCCGACGACTGGGTGGAGCCGGCCTTCTGCCGCAGGCTGCTGGCGCGGCTCGAGGAGGCGCGGGCGGAGCCGGGCGGCGACGCCGTGAGCCACGCCTACTGCCAGGAGCGGCTGGTGGAACTCGGGACGGGGATCTGGCGCGTGCCGGAGTGGGACCCGGTGCTGCTGCTGATCACCAACCTGCATCCGGTGACCGCCCTCGTGCAGCGCGACCGCTTCGAAGCGGTCGGCGGCTTCGACGAGACGATGACGGGCGGATATGAAGACTGGGACCTGTGGCTGAAGTTCGCCGAGCGCGGCTGGCGCGGCGTGCGGGTCAGTGAGCCGCTGTTCGTCTGGCGGCGGCACAGCCATCAGACGATGGTGATGCAGGTGATTCACGATCACGAGGCGCTGTACCGGCGCATCCGCGAGAACCACCGGGCCCTCTACGACCGCTGCGCAGAGGATGTGGCGGTGCGGATGAACGTGATGCTCCGGCAGTTCGACTGCAACTGGATTGATGAGACGGGCTTCCCGATCCCGCTGCAGTATCTGTGGCGCGTGCGCGACGAGTATGACTCGATGGTGGCGGTGCGCTGGCACAACGCCCTGCACCG
>CAYMJK010000002.1:0-4269 GCA_964390535.1 uncultured Phycisphaeraceae bacterium
TCCGCGGCTTCGGGGGGGTCGATCCCGGCGCCCCCGGCCGGGACTGCGATGGGCGCGCAGGCGAGGCGCCCCACGACATCGACCCCCTCCCGGCCCGCCCGTGGACGCCCCCCGAGGACCGCCTGGACCATCGCCACATCCGCGGCGATCGCTTCCGGCTGGAGATCAGCGGCGACGCGGTCGTCGTCGAGTCTCACCGGCGCGCCTGGCGCGGCCGCCGCGGGGAGCCCCTGCTCGTGGAATGACTGCCGCGGGATCGGCCTGGTAGAAAACTTCGCGCCGGCGCGTGAGCCCCGGCGGCGCCTCCCGCTGTGGTTGGGGGGGGCGGCCGGATGGTGGCCGCCACGTCAATGATGCGTCCAGCCGCGGGGGCGGGCTCTCCGCGGCCGAACACGACACACAAGAGATTGGAGAATCCGTCATGCGTCTCAGTTCCGCTGTCACTCTGCATCGTCTCGGCGCCGCCGCCGCACTCTGCGCCCTCGCCTGTGCTGCCCCGGCCTTCGCCGTAGACATTCCGCCCGGCGGCGCCGCGAACTTGCCCGGAAGCAACATCGCCGGCACGGTGGTCCGCGACACCCTGGTTCCGTTCACCATCCGCGATGCCGGCGGGGCGATCCTGGTGCAGGGGAGCGTGCAGGATCGCGTCCTGCGCACCGCCAGCGGTGAACTTGCCTTCGTTCCGCGCATCCGCAACGTCACGGGCCCGAGCGGCTTCGGCATCGACCAGGTCGTTCGCGATGGCTTCGAAACCTTCACGACCGATGTTGACTGGTCGCTCTCCGGCGCCGGCCTCGGCGCCCCCACGTACTGCGAGCGCAGCGGCGATGGTGACATCCTGGACTACAGCCTCTCGTTCTCCCCCGTCTTCAGCGGGCAGGAATCCAAGTTCTTCTGGGCGGACACGAATGCCGAGGTCTTCGTGGTCAACGGAAGCATGACCCTGCGGCTCGAGAACGGCCGCAGCACGACCATCACCGTCGCCGCCCCGGTCTTCGACAGCACCGCGCCTGAGGTGGCGATCACTTCGCCGTCGGCCTTCGGCTGCGGCTGCAATCCCATGGAGATCCGCGGAACCATCCGCGATGCAGAGAGCGGCTTGAGCAACTGGACGCTCGAGCACGCCGCCGAGTCGGCCGGCCCGTGGAGCCCGGTCGCCAGTGGTTCCGGCGGCGTGAGCCCCGGCGGAGTGATCGCCATCTGGAACACCAGCGGCGTGCCGCAGGGCGATCGTCTGCTGCGCCTCACCGCGACCAACGGCGCCGGCCTGACGAGCGTCGCCGTGAGCGCAGTCTTCGTCGACCAGACCTTCCAGAACCTCGAGATGCGGGCGCCGCTCGATGGCGAGATCTATGGCGGGCGCATCTGTTTCGACGGCTCGGCCGCCGATCACTGCCCCGACCACTACCGCCTCGACTGGCGCCCCGCCGGCGCCGGCTCGTTCATGCCCGTCGAACCGGCCACGCCCATCTACCCCGGGACCGTCGTCAACGATCCGCTCGGCGACTGGATGACCAGCGGGATCGCCGATGGGAACTATGATGTCCGCCTCCGCGGCGAGGACTCCTGCGGCAACATCGCCACCATCACCCGCACCATCACCATCGACAACACCGCGCCGGTGGCGAAGATCAGTTCGCCCGAGGGGTGCGAGTACCTGTGCGGCAAGCTCGAGATCCGCGGCACGGCCAGCGACGCCAACCTCCGCTCATGGAGCGTCCAGTACACCGGCGGGGATGAGCGCGGCTGGCGGACGATCGCCACCGGCACGACCAACGTCGTCGACGGCGTGCTCGCCAGTTGGGATACCACCGGCCTGCCGCCCTGCGCCTACACCATCCGCCTGGTCGTCACCGACGAGGCGCTCGTCAACTGCACCAGCAGTCATCGCACCGACGATCACGTGAGCGTCAACCTCGGCGCCTACGCCGACTGCGATGGCAACGGCGTCCTCGACTTCTTCGACTTCCTCTGCTTCCAGAACGAGTTCGCCGCCGGCGGATGCAAGTAACCGAGAGAGAGCGCGAACCCCGATCGCGCCGTCCGGGCGGGCCGCTCCCAGGTGGGGCGGCCCGCTCTTTTGGAATGATGAATGCGGAATGATGCACGATAAGTCGGAGCCACAGGCCGCCCGGCCTGTCGTTTGCTGCCGCGGCCGATTCCGACTCATCATTCATCGTTCGTCATTCATCATTCCCTACCCTCCCCCATGCCCGCACGCGTGATCGACGGCAGGGAACTCGCCCGCGAGCACCGCGACCGCATCGGCGCCCGCGTCGGCTCCTTGCGCGCCCAGGGCCGCCCGGTGCGCCTGGATGCCGTGCTCGTCGAGACCGGCCACGCCGGCGCCCGCATGTACGCTGAGAACCAGGGGAAGACCTGCGAGAAGCTCGGCATCAGCTACCGCCTCCATCGCCTCCCCGGCGACGCCGGCTTCGACGACATCGCCGGCCGCGTGCTGCTGCTGAACACCCAGGATGCCGTCCACGCCATCATGCTTCACATGCCCCTCCCGAGCGGGGTGGATCCCTACGAGGTCCAGCGCCTCATCGACCCCGCCAAGGATGTCGAGGGCGTCAACCCGGCCAACATCGGCAACGTCGTCTATGGCCGCAGTTCCCTCGCCCCGTGCACCGCCCTGGCCACGCTCCGGATGATCCAGTCCACCGGTGTCGACCTTCGCGGCAAGCGGGCGGTGGTGGTGGGGGCCGGGGATGTCGTCGGCAAGCCGATCGCGGTCCTCCTGATGCGGCATGAAGCGACGGTTATCAGTTGCAACATCCACACCGGCGGCATCGAGGATCTGGCGCGCTCCGCCGACATCCTCGTCGCCGCCGCCGGCGTTGCCGGGCTGGTCACCCGAAGCTGGGTCAAGCCGGGGGCGATCGTGGTGGATGTGGGCGTCAACGAGATCTCCGGCCCGGACGGCAAGGCAAAGACGGTGGGGGATGTGGCCTTCGATGAGGTCAGCGAGGTCGCCGCCTGGCTCAGCCCGGTCCCGGGGGGCGTCGGCCCGATGACAGTGGCAATGCTCCTGAGCAATGTCGTCGACGCCGCCGAGTCGGCGCCGCTCGTGGAGTGATGGCGCCAGGCAGGGCGGCGTCATTGCAAATCCCGAATGTGCTATTGCAAAAACTTCATGATCTCCATCTCAGATTCCCTGTTGTGACATCGCCGCCACGCCACGTGACACGGCAAAACCCCGCACGCGGCCGGGGATACGGCAGGCTTCCCATTGGGGGGCGCCGGGAAGCAGAACGCATGGCCGCAGCCCCGTCGCGCATGTATGCTCCCACTAAGCAGGCTCCGCAAAGACGGGAAGAAAGGACGAGAGATGTTCAAGATAAACCACGGTGTAACGATCGCCGCATCAGCAGCGCTGTGTACGTCGGCGTCGGCGCAGTTGGTGCTGACCTTTGATGTCAATGGCTTTGATTACGAGTTTACCGACGCCGCGGGCGCCAGCAGCTTCGGCGGCGAGAACCACACCGGTTCGCTGGACTGGACCTTTGCCACCTCCCCCGTGACCGTGATCGCCGATGCGCGCATCGGAGAGGATGGCCGGTTCGGGCAACTCCTGGATGTCGTCCTTGGCGCCTCCCTCGCCGACTTCGACGCCAACTTCGACTTCGATTCGGGTCGCATTCAGGGTGGCGATGTTACGATTACCCTCGACAACGGCGACACCTACACCGCCGACCTGGCCCCGGGCATCGGCCGCATCATGTCCATGGGCCCCACGGGCGGTTTCATGATCGACGGCCTGACGCTTAACGGCCGGTTCAGCGACGACCAGTTCGGCGACATCGACGTCACCGAGTTCACGAGAATCCAGGATGAGGCGGGCATGCTCCCCGGCTCGCTGTTCGCCTTCCGGTTCGACCCGGGCGCCGGCGCCTCCGGGACCGCAGACGCCGAGGTCTTCGTGCTCGTGCCGCTCCCGCCCGCCGCCTATGCCGGCCTCGCCACGCTCGCGGGCGTCATTGGCCTGAGCTATATCCGCCGCCGCCGCTGAGCCCCCGTCAAACCGCGACCGGACGCCGGACTTCGTGTCGGCTCCAGAGAACCGCAGAGAAACGAAGATCAGGGGCCGCCGCGATGCGCAGCCGTCCCTGATCTTCGCTTTGCGCCGGCGCCGATCAATCCGTCCGCGGCCAGTCCCGCGCCTTGCCCCACTTTACGAACGACCCGTTGCGGAAGTAGAACCACCGCTCGTCCCGCTTGATGTACCCATGCCGCCGGTCGCTGTCGTAGCGGTAGAGCTGCTTG
>CAYMJK010000003.1:0-15864 GCA_964390535.1 uncultured Phycisphaeraceae bacterium
GGGCGATCACCATTCGGCGAGGTCGCCGGTGAGGGGCTCGGCGAGGTCGGCGAGGGTGACGACGCCGATGGGGCGGGTGGCGCTGTAGACGACGCCGAGACCGACGCCAGCGCGGGCGATGCGCGCGGCGGCCTCGTAGAGCGGAGTCTCGGGCTCGAGGCGGACGAGGGGGCGCATCTGCGCGGCGACATCGCCATCGCCGAGCAGGAGGTCGAGGCGGCGCGCGACGCCGATGGGAGCGCCGCCGGCGTCGATGACGGGGGCCCACTCGGCGCCAGCACGGGCGGCGGCGTCGCGGCCGGGGAGCGTGGCCCGGAGGGCGCGGGCGCCGGACCACGGGGTCATCTCGTCGGCGACGGTGGCCCGGCTGAAGATGAGCGCGCGATCGACGAGCGTGGTCTGCGACACCGAGAGGAGGCCGTGGGAGGCGCCCTCCTTGAGCAGCGCGGCGATGCGGGCGCGGGCGTCGCGGGCGGCGTCATCGCGCGAGACGCCGGCGAGGCGCCCGAGAGCGCGGGCGATCACCGCGAGAAGGGCGGGCAGGCCGGTGGCGGAGAGGATCATCAGCGCGAGGCTCAAGGGAGGCGCCAGGCGCGGCATGAGGGTGTCGGCTTCGATACGGAAGATGTCCTTGGGCAGGGCCTCGGAGAAGATGAGCAGGGTCGGGGTGACGATGGCGGCGGAGATGATGACGACCATGATCTCGTTGACCCCGGCGCCGACCAGCATCGTGGTGACGCCGAGGGCGCCGAGGTAGTTGAAGATGTTGTTGCCGATGAGCAGGCCGGTGAGCAGGCGGTCGGGCCGCTCGACGAGGCGATGAAGGATGCGGGCGGCCCGGTCGCCGCGGGCGGCGTTGACGCGGAGGCGGAGGCGATTGAGCGCGTAATAGCCGATCTCCATGCCGCTGCAGAGGCTGGAGCCGGCGACGCCGGCGAGACTGATCAGGAGCCAGAGGAGCGTGGCGCCGGTCACGGCTGGTCCTCCGGGATGGTGACGATGACGCGATCGACGACGCGGCCGCGCATGGATTCGACCTCGAAGGCGACCGGGCCGATCTGGACCGTGTCGCCGACGGCGGGGATGCGCCCGAGGGCGCCGGTGACGAGCCCGGCGAGGGTGGTGACGCGGCGGCCGTGGCGGCCGATCTGCGGGCGGAGTGCGGAGAAGTGCTCGACCCACTCGCGCACCGAGAGGCGGCCGGAGACGCTCCAGCGGTTGAGCCCGATCATGTGGACGGCGTCGCCGGCGGCGTCACCCTGGGCCTCGGAGACCTCCAGGAGGTGGTTAATGGCGACATCGCGGTGGACCATGCCGCTGACCTGGCCCTGCTCGTCGACGACGAGGGCGATCGGGCTCTGGGCCCGGCGGAGTTCACTGAGCAACTGGTCGAGGCGGGCGTTCTCGGGGACATAGAGGGGGGCGCGGGCGTGGGGGGCGAGGCTCCGGCCGCCGGCGAGGAGCCAGGCCTCGACATCGAGCAGGCGCCGGGCGGGATCGTCGAGGGAGCCGGAGGCGAGGATGAGCCACTGGGCGCGGCGCTCGGCGGCGGCAGCGCGGGCGGCGGCGGGGCCGGCGCCGGCCTCGACCCAGGCGAGGTCGATGCGCGGGGTCATGACATCGCGGACGCGGGTCTCGCCGAGATCGAGAACGGCGCCCAGGAGCGACTGCTCGGCGTCGTCGAGGGCGCCCTCGGCGCCGGCGAGATCGAGGAGGGCGACCATCTCTTCGGCGGCGAGGGTGAGGCCGGCGGCCTGCGGGCGCAGAAGGCGCACCAGCGGGGCGACGGCCCAGCGGTCGAGGCCGGTGAGGGCTGGGCCGAGGGCGCCGAGCATGACCAGGAGGGGCGGGGCGATGATCGCGGCGTATCGCTCGCGGGCAGCGCTGGCAAGGAGCTTGGCGAGCACCTCACCGAAGACGATGACCGCCAGCAGGGAAGCGACGCCGAGCGCCGCCTGGAGGGCCGGGTGCTCGATGCGCCAGAGCAGGGCCTGGGAGATCACGAAGTAGAGGACGTTGATGGCGTTGTTGAGGAGGAGGAGGCCGATGAGGAGGCGGCGGGGGCGGGCCATGAGGCGCGCGATGGCCCGCGATGCCGCGGGGTGGGTGGCGCCGAGGCGGAGGCGCTCGGCGTGGGTCAGGCTGAAGAGGGCCGTCTCGGCGCCCGAGGCCATGCCCGAGCCCAGCAGCAGCACGGGCAGCAGCAGGGCGAGCACGATGTCGGTGAGGCCAGGTTCAGGCACAGGGGGCAGGCCCCGGGTCGGGGCGTCCAGGACGCCCGGATCTCCGGTCAGCGGTCGGTGGGTCGGTCAGCGATCGGTCAGTGGTCGAAATCAGCGACGGCCGGATCGTACTCGGGATCGAGCTGCTCGATGAGCCGCTCGATGTAGCGCCAGGCGTTGAGCTGGATGCGGATGTCGCGGAGGGCGTCCGAGGCGGGCGGGTCGTCGAGGGCCCGGAACATCGCGGCGACGGCCTGCTGGCGCTCGGCGCGGCGCTGCTCGGCCCAGGCCTCCCAGCGGGATCGTGCCGCGGCGGGGTCGGCGGCGAGATCGGCCTCGATCTGCTGGCGGATCTCCATGACTTCCATCAGGAAGCCCTCGGGAAGGCCTCGCTCCTGGGCGGAGGGGGGGCCTCCGAGCCGGCGGAGGAGGGCATCGGCCCGGCGCTCGGGGTCGGCGAGGATGCGCCGGGCCTCGTTGATGGCGGCGGGATCGGGCCGGGCGGGGTTGCCGGCCCCCCCACCGCTGGCGGCTCCCGCGCTGGCGGAGGCGTCGGGGTGGGCGCAACCGACAGCCTGGAGGTAGGCGGCCTGGATCCGGGCCGGGTCGAGATCGAACCTCGGGGCCAGCGCGAGGGTCGCGAAGGGGTCCATGGGGCACGGTAGGGGTTTGCGGGGCGCCGAATTGACAACGGCGCGCCGATCGCGGACCATCTGGCGTCCGCAGGTCCTGTTGCAGCCATGGAGAGGCCCGAGGCGCGTGACCGCCCATATCGGCATCGTCGGTGTCAGCCCCGAGGGCGCAGCGCTTGCGCACCGCCTGCTGTACCGGCGGGCGGCGGCGATGGCGCCGGATGCGACGCACCCGCGGGTGACGCTGCACAACGAGCCGCTGGCGCTGTATATCGAGGCGGTGCGCCGGGAGGACTGGCACGGGGTGGGGGATCTGCTGCGGCGTTCGGCCAATATTCTGGCGGACGCGGGCGCCGAGTTCTGCTTTACACCCGACAACGCCGTGCACCACGGGATCCACCTGGCCGAGAGCGGGAGCAAGATCCCGTGGCTGGCGATGACGGACCTGGTGGCGGAGCGGGTGGCGGCGGACGGGCGGAAGGTGGTCGGGGTGATCGGGACGAAGATCGTGATGACGAGCTCGACCTACCAGACGCACCTGGGGCTCCGAGGGGTGCAGGCGCTGGCGCCGCTGGCGGCGGAGATCGACGAGCTGGACGCGATTATCTTCGGTGAGCTGATCTACGGGCGGATCCGGCCGGAGTCTCGGGAGCGGGCACTGAGGATCGTGGCGGGCTTGCAGCACCGGGGGTGCGAGGCGCTGATTCTGGCGGCGAGCGAGGCGCCGCTGCTGTTTCAGGACGCTGGGGCGCTGGATATGCCCCTGTACGACGCTGCGGAGACGCTGGTGGAGGGGGCGATCCGGCGGGCCCTTGGCTGAAAGATATTGTCGATTCCGGGGCAGGAACTGCGGCTGGGGTATTGCACGGGGGAACAGCGTCCGGTATACTGGCGAACGGACCAACGGCTCTGGGCGGTCACCAAGCCCACCTTCGACCGCCCCCTCGCGCTCGGCCCCTCGCGCCGCTCGCGGGGCCTCGTCCCGAGCTCCGGGCTGGCAATGACTCGCATGAGCGGGTACATTGACCCGGGAGAGCCGCGCCAGGGGCAGGGTCGCCGCGCCCACTCCAAGGAGAGCGGGGTGGCGGCCAGGCAGGGCCACCGGGCCCAAGCCGGAGTCGCAATGATTCGGCCAGCCGCCCTCGGCCCACCCCGCGGAAGCACCCGCCGTCGCGAGCGCCTGGCTCTTGCGTCGGCAACAATGAGAGCCCCACGCGCGCGCCGCCCTGCGGACGGCGGCCCAACACGGAGCCTGAGATGAGCACCACCCGCGACTGCGACCTCCCCGTCCCCCAGAGCCGCCTGCACCGCATGCTGCGATCGGTCGGGGTTGCGCGCCCGGCCGCCTCGCGAGAGGCGACGATGTTCGAGACGCTGGAGAACCGCGTCCTGCTGGGTGGCGATCATCCGAGCTTCGAACTGCCGCTGACGCCGATGAGCGGCACCTTCATCGATGTCATGAGCGGGTCGGCCTCGGACTCAGGCATCATCGAGGACACGACGCCGGAACTGTCGGACGATCTGTTCCGGTTCGTGGCGCCGGCGGACGACTTCGTCCGGATCTGGGCGGACACGGTGAACCCGGGCAGCAGCCTGGACTCGCGGGTCGAGGTGTACAACCTGGCGGGGCAACTGCTGGCATCCGGTTCGAGCCAGGGGACGCTGACGGCGGGGACGTTCACCGACGGGTGGGCGGGGTTCGTGGCCGAGGAGAATGAGACGTACTTCGTGCGCGTCATGAGCGACCAGATGACGGGCGCTGCGGCCGTGGGCCAGTACGAGATCCGGATCGACACGCTGAGCGAGTCGCTGACGGTGCAGACGAACCCGACGCCCCCGCCCGGGCAGCCGCGGTACGGGTTCGGCTCGGCGGACGGCCAGTTGACGCTGGTGGGCGGGGATGTGGTGTACAAGCTGACGGTTCCGTCGGCGGCGGCGTTCGATTCGCTGGCGACGTTCTACGCGACGAACCCGACGTCGGTGTTCGATCCGCGGGTGGACATCTATGACGCCCAGGGGCGGCTGATCAAGGGTGACAGCGAGACAGGCCGGCTGAACGCGGCGTTCCTGGCGGCGCCGTCGGCGCCGGACAAGGTGTTCTATATCCGCGTCCGGGGAGACGAGTTCGACCTGGCGCGGTCGCAGTCCACGGGCGAGTTCACGATCAAAGCGGACACGCGGGCGATTCCGATCGAGATGGATCCGATCACGCGGCGCGGGATCGGGACCGGCGCTCTGCCGGACGGGTACGACACGCGGCTGTTCACGTTCGAGGCGCAGGGAACGGGGCTGACGATCATCACGGTGCGCGGGATTCCGCTGCCGCCGCTGCTGGACCCGGCGATCCGGCTGTACAACGAGCAGGGGGCGCTGCTCGGGTTCGACCGGATCGGCGCCGAACTGCAGATCCAACTCCAGGCCGGCGAGCGGTATTACGTGGTGGTCGAGGAGTTCGACCTGGGCGCCGGCGGCGTCTTCGCCGCCTGGATCGAATCGAATCATACGGTCGGGGAGGTTCCCGGGACGGAGCCGGAGACGATCGACGACCACGTCTCGATCCCGGAAGGGTTCGACCCGGACAACCCGACGGAGGAGGACCGCCGGATCTTCGAGCAGGCGACGCCGATCGTGTGGCAGGCGCCGGACTTCATCTACCGGGCCGAGCCGCCGATTCCGGGCGTGATCTTCCCGTTCCAGGACATCAACCCGATCGCGGATCGCAGCTACACGGTCACCGGGCAGGGGACAGGGCGCATCTTCCGGGCTGACGACACCGATCTGTTCCAGTTTGTGCCGCCGGTGGACATGCTGGGGACGTACGGGGGGAACAACGACGATTCGGACACGCCGCTGTTCATCGGCGGGGCCGGCTCGTTCACGCTGAAGACGACATCGGGCCCGCCGGATTACGACCCTCGCACGGAGAACTTCCTGAGCGTGTGGGAGGCGATGGACTACTGGGAGTTGCAGGCGGGCGTCACGGGGACGGTCCGGGCGATGATCGAGTTCGACTGGGGCGGTGACGAGCCGGCCCTGGTGATCGCCGGGGAGTTCACCAGCGCGAACTACACGCCGATGTCGTTCATCACGGCGTGGTGGTTCAATCCGATGACGGAGGCGTATGAGTTTGCCGACCTCGGCGGTGGGCTTGACAACTTTGTCCACGCGCTGCACACGTACGAGTTCGAGGACGAGGACAACGATTCGCTGATCGCCGGGGGCGAGTTCACCGGCCACATCGCGCGGTACCTCGTGCCCGATGGCGCCGCCAGCCCGGCCGAAGGCTCGTGGGAAGTGCTTGCCGGCGGGCTGCCTGACACCGTCTACGCCATCACGGACTACGACCCGCCGGACCCGGAAATGGGCACCGAGAACCACGAGACAATCGTCGCGGGCGGCGAATTCGGCCTCCGGTGGCTCATCGGCGAGCCGCTGCAGACTATGGGGGTCTGGGGCAACGTTTTCGGCAACGACATCAACGGTCCGGCCTACGCGCTGGAGGTCTGGACGCCCGAGCCCGCGATGGGCGAGGACGAACTGCCGCAGCTCATGATCGGCGGCGACTTCTCCATGTACGACGGCGTCGCCGTGAACAACATGTTCGCGCTCAGCTTCGACCCCGAGTTCGCGATGGGCGTCGGAGCGCCGGTGTATGACCCCATGGGCGGCGGGACCAACGACACCGTCTATGCGCTCACGCTGTGGGACCGCGATGGTGGAGGCGAGGATTTCCGGGACGAGTTGATCGTGGGCGGGGCCTTCACCGACCGAGGCGGGCGCATCGCCTCGTGGAACGGCGCGTGGGCGCCCCTCGGCCTCGGGATGCCGCCCGGGTTCAACAACACGGTGCGGTCGCTCATCGCCTTCCAGGACGAGGAGTTCGGCATCGGGCTTGGCCCGTTCGACGAGAACCCGGTGGTGTACGCCGGCGGAGACTTCACCACGGCCGACGGGCGCCAGGCCCAGCGGGTGGCGCGGCTGGAGTTCAACGAGCTGGCGATGGACTGGGAGTGGCTGCCCATGCCGCAGGGCTCCACCGGCACGGTGTATGCGCTGCAGAACTTCAACGACAACACCGAGGCGGAGTGGGACCGGGGCGAGCGGACGGCAGCGCGGCTCAACATCGTCGTCTCCCCTGCCTTCGGCGGCGGGGCGAACATGTTCGTCCGCGTCTACGACTCGAACCTGGAGTTGATCTACGAGGGCAACGACACGATCGCCCCGGGATTCCCCGACCCGGCGGGCATGGTGGATCCTGCGAGCGTGGGCCCCGAAGCCGAGCTCGACGACTTCGAAGGCATCGAGGTCTGGGGCGGCGAGGTCTACTACCTCGAGGTCGGCAGCGAATCGCGCGGGGCGGGGCGCTACACGGTCAGCATCCGGGCGGACGCGGCGCCGCCGGACACGACGGGGAACTTCCTCGGCGACGATGTCATCGGGTCCTTCCGGGACCCGGTGGGTATCCCGGCGCTGCCGGAATCGGACTTTGCTGACGCTCTGGGGATCGACCTGCTTGACATGTCCACCGGCGACGGCCGCAATTTCATCGCGGACCCGCGGGCGGCGCACACGATTCGCACCTTCGAGCCGACGCCGGCGGGGCTGCAGTTCACCGAACTGCAGGAGCTCGGGGTCATCCACAGCATCGATGACGTTGACATCTACCGGTTCCGCGCGCCTGCGGACGGGACGATCGAGATCCGCATCGCGACGCATCAGCTTCTGGACGAGTTCACGCAGATCGAGGCCGACCTGGTCGAGGGGACCGAGGAGGTCACGACGCAGGAGAAGCGGTACAACAGCCCGCTGGACGCGTATCTCCGGGTCTTCGGGAACGACTTCGTCGAGCTCGCGGCCAACGACAACAACGAGGCGTTTGCGGGCGAGATCATCGAGCAGGTGGTCGGCTCGTTCGGCGTCGACGCCAACCAGGGCGTCGATCCGGACACCGGGGAGCCGCTGGTGCGCCAGTTCCGCAGCCACGACCCGCGGGTCGTGATCCCGATCGTCAGCGGCGAGACATACTTCATCGTCGTGCAGAGCGGGCAGTACTTCGCGCAGCAGAACGAGCCGGGCGCTGTGGACTGGCGCCGTGCGATCGGCAGCTACGAGCTGCTGCTCAACGCCCTGCCGCAACTCCAGTTCGAGGATGACTACCCGGACTTCACGGCGGCGACGGTGGCGTCGCCGTTCGGGCTGCCGAGCGGGGCGGTGATCCCGCTGGACCCGACGACGGGCATGGGCTCGATCACCGGCGAGATCGTGACGAAGGTAGGGCCGACGCCTGACAGCGATCAGTTCGCGGTGCAGGCGGTGCAGGACGGGATCATGAGGATCACGGCGAGCCCGCTTCCCGGATCGGTCGTCACGCCGTCGTTCACGATATACGACGGCGCCGGGCAGGAAGTCGGGTCGGCGACGGCGCCGCCCGGGGGCGTGGCGAACCTGGAGTTCTCGGCGGGCCGCGGCGATCTGTTCTACATCGTTCTGGAGGCGGCGAACCAGGGCGCGTATCGCATCGACGTCAGCGCCGCGACGTACGTGGACGACAACTCGTCGCTGCGCTTCGACCTGGCGACCGAGCTGGAGATCATGGACTTCACCGGCACGGCCGGGGCCATGGGCGTCCTGGAGGACGCCGGGGACATCGACCTGTTCCGCTTCGAGACGCCCGGGTTCGACCTGGCGACGATCAGCGTGACCAGCCTTTCCCCGGGGTTCGACCCGCTCGTGCGCGTGTACGAGGTGAGCGAGGACCCGGCGGGGAACCCGATCTTCCTGAAGATCGCCGACAACGACAACGCCAACCCGACGACGGTGAACGCGCTGGCGCAGTTCACGACGACCGCGCCGGACCGCACGTCGCTGCTCACGGGCAACACCTACAACAGCTACTTCGTGCTGGTGGGCGGCGCCGACCCGACGGCGGACTCGGGCGCCTATCAGCTCACGCTGAGCGTGACGCCGACGGACGATCACCCGGATCAGGGCGAGTTCTCGTTCGCGACGCCGATCACCTTCGACACGATCACGGGCGAAGGGTCGGACACGGGCGTGCTGGAGATCGACGAGGATTCGGACCTGTTCACGTTCCAGGCGGCCGCGGGCGGCCAGGCGACCGTGACGGTGACGGCGACGGAAGATCTGCGGCCGACGCTGCTGGTGCTCGATCAGAGCTTCAACCCGGTCGAGCACAAGGTGCTCGGGACGACGACGCCGGTGGAAGGGCCCGATGCCTTGGGCTCCAGCGCGACCTACGTCTTCGACGTGGTGCGCGGGCAGCGGTACTACATCCTGGTGGACGGGGTGCTCGGCGGGATGGTGACGCAGGGCGTCGGGTCGTACGAGTTGGATGTCCTGGCGCCGATCGTGGACGATCATCCCAACGAGAGCGAGTTCAGCCTCGCCAGCGAGATCGTGCTGAACCAGATCACCGGCGCTGGCGGCGTCAGCGCGCTGATCACGCCGCACATGGACACGGATCTGTTCTTCTTCCGCACGCTGGCCAAGAGCACGCCGAGCGAGCCGGGGGATCACGAGATCACTCTGGACGCCCGCGCCGGCGGGTTCGACCCGATCCTGACGGTGTTCAACGCGGCGCAGACGCCGGTGGCACTGATCACGGACAACGGCCCGGGCGACGAGGACGCCACCATCGGCGTGGTCACGTACACGGCGCAGAGCGTGGCCCGCGGCGAGCTGTTCTACCTGCTGGTGGATGCGGCCGATGGCGCCGCGGTCACGACGGGCAGCTACCGCATGGATGTCATCGGGCCGCCGCCGGGGCTGCCCGACCCGAACCCGGACGACGATCACGCCAACGAGGGCCAGTTCACGGCGGCGACGCTGATCAACCTGGACGAGCGGACCGGCGGCGGGACGGACTCGGGCATCATCGAGATCAGCGGCGACACGGATCTGTTCCGCTTCGTCGCGATCACGGACGGGGACGCGTTCGTGCAGGTTGTGACGCCATCCGGCACGCTGCTGGACACGCGCCTGACGGTGTACGAGCGGCGCAGCGCGACCGAGTTCGCGCCGATCGACACCGACACGGTGGGCATCCCGGGCGCCAACTCGTTCAGCCAGTTCCAGACGCTGGCGGCCGGCACGGAGTATTACCTGCTGGTGCAGGATGTCAGCGATGGGCGCGGGGCGTACACCGTCGAGATCGCGACCGAGCCGGAGACGTTCTACCTGTACTTCCCGGAGGGATTCGCGGGCGACGACATCCGCGAGTTCGTGAGCTTCACCAACCCGGACGACACGCGGATGGTGACGTACGACGTGGTGCTGTACTACGAGAACCCGGACCTCGCGCCGTCGCGGCTGGTCTCGGGCGGGACACTGGCGCCGGGCGCCCGCGGCGGGCTGACGATCAGCGACGCGGGCAACGTGTTCGGGCCGGGCGTGCATCTGGACGAGGCGTACGCGATCGTGATCGAGTCGGACGGCATCCTCGGCGCCACGTTCGCGCACTACGACTTCGGCGCGGCGATCGGCGAAAGCTTCACGTCGCGCACGAGCGAGACGTGGAGCTTCGCCCGCGTCGAGCGCAGCCCCGGGGCGGTCGAGGACTTCCTCGTCTACTACAACCCGAACAACCATGATGTGCGGGTGACGCTGACCGCCTTCAGCGAGACGGGCGATCAGGTGACGCTGCAGCAGGTGGTGCAGGCCAACCGTCGCGGCGGGTGGTCGATCGATGACATGACTCAGCTTCCGCTGGGCGTGTTCAGTGTGCGGCTGACCAGCGAGGCGGCCTCCACGATCGCCCCGGGCGACGAGCACATCGGGATCGTGGCCAGCCTGAGCCACTTCGATGTGGCTCGCGGGACGGCGTTCGCGGTGCTCGGGGACGCCGAGGGCGGTTCGACGCTCAGCGTCATCCCGCACCTCGAGTTCGGGGACGGGAAGGCGACGGAGGTCACCCTCTTCAACCCGAGCTCGACGCCGACCGCGGTGACGATCACCGGGACCTACACGCAGGCGGCGTTCGAGGACACGCAGACGAACCTGACGATCCCGGCGGGATCGTTCGTCACGCTCAGCGGGGCCGATCTCGGGCTGATCCGGAATCAGCCGCTGGGCATGCGGTTCGAGAGCGTGCGCCCGGTGACGGTGACGGCAACGCAGACCGAGCGTGGCGACACGAGCGCCATCCAGGCGGTCAGCGACACGGCGAGGACGTGGTTCTTCGGCGACGCGTTCATCAACAGCGCACAGGCGGGCGATCAGTACTTCGAGACGATCAGCCTGTACAACCCGGCGGGCGTGTCGATCGCCGTGGACATCAACCTCTACTTCAACGACGGGTCGAGCCTGACGACGACGCTCACGGTCGGGGCCGACGACTTCGCCGAGTTCCGCCTGCACGAGTTCACGCCGCTTCTGCAGCGGCCGGAGATGTTGAACTTCTTCTCGGTGGAACTCGAGGCGGCCAGCCCGTTCATCGTCCAGATGGAACACTTCGACCTGTTCCTGGACGGCGGCTGGGGCGCCTCGGGAGCGCCGCTGGGCCTGCTCAACCCGCTCAGCCGGATCGGCTGACGCGCAGCAACGAAAGAGCGCCAGGGGCGGGATCCTCGCGGGTCCCGCCCCTTTTCATTTCGCCGGGCCGGGCGAGCGATCTGGTTCGGGCGAGTGTTTCAGCGGGGCGGCGCGGCCGCGGCGCCAGGCTCGTCATCGCCCCCGGCGGTCGCCACCGGGTAGCCCGCCGCCCGCCACTCCGACATGCCGCCGCCGAACAGGCGGACGCCGTCGTAGCCGAAGACCATGAGCCGCTTGGTCATGCCGCGGGCCGACGGCGTGCCCAGGTTCTCGCCATAGACGATGATGTGGCGGAAGCTGTCGAGCACGGGGTCTTTGCGGCCGCGTTGCGGCAGGTCGGGCAGGTGAAGATTGCGGGCGCCGGGGATGTGCCCGTCCCCGAAGCGGTCCGAGGAGCGGGCGTCGATCACCACGACGATCCGCTCCCGCGGGGAGCGCTCCTGCTGGAGGGTGAGGGCGCGGACCTCGCTGAGTTCGGCAATCCGGATGTCGGCGTCGGTCACGTTGGCCTGACAGGCGCCGAGCGCCCCGAGCCCGCTGACCAACGCCATGGCGCCGAGGCGCTGGAGAATCCTGCTCATCGGGGAGAATACGCCCCGTGGCGGAGACGTTGTGAAGGGGTCATGCGCCACCCCCTGCTCAGGCTCGCCTGTCTGGCCGCCCCGCTTGCCGCACTCGCGGGAGGCGCCGCGGCCGCTTGGGGCGGCGCCGGCCCTGAGATGGGCCCAGAGGACGCCTTGGAGGGCCCCGGGCTGGACAAGGCTCGCCCCCGGCTGATCGCCGAGACGGCCGCGATCACCCCGGGGCAGACGATCCTCATCGGCGTCACCTTCGACATCGAGCGCGGCTGGCACACCTACTGGAACGGTCGCAACGACACGGTGCCGGGGCCGTGGATCGAGTTCTCGGCGCCGGAGGGGTTCGAGGTGGGGCAGTTGCGGTGGCCGGCGCCGCGGCGGCACGAGTCGCCGGGGAGGATCCTGGATCACACGTACGAAGGGCGGGTCACGATCATCGCCCCGCTCACCGCCCCGGCGGATCTGCCAGAGGGGCCGGTGGGGCTGGAGGCGGAGGTGGACTGGACGGTCTGCTCGGACATCTGCCTGCTTGCGAACGGGACGGTGCGGCTCGAGTTGTCGGTCTCGGAATCGCCGGGGGCGCCCGGGCCGGAGGCCGACCGCTTTGCCGCGACCCGGGCACGCCTGCCGCGGGCGCCTGCCGAGGCCGACGGGCTTTCGGCCGAGCGGACGGCGGAGCGCATCGAGATCAGGGCCCCGGGGGCCGCGCGGTTGGCGTTCTATCCCGCCTCAGAAGGGCCGGAGCTGGTGAGCGTGCTGCGGGACGGGGCAGCAGAGGGGGAGGCGCTGACGCTGCGGACGTATGGAGGCGACAAGCCGCTGACGGGCGTGCTGGAGATCTGGAAGGCGGTCGCAGCGAATGAAACGGAACTCATCGAACTGCGCGTGACCGGCGACGGAAGCATTGAAGCGGTAGCGCGGCCGGCGCTACCGGCGCCGCCGGAAGGCGCCGATACGTACAATCCCGAAAGTGATCGGTAGACCGGAGAGAACAGCCCGGCGCAGGGGCGCCCGGCGCATCAAGGAGACATCTATGTTCGCGATCCGTCGGAAGCCGTTGATCGGCGCCATGCTCGCGCTTGGCGCATCGCTCGTCCTGACCGGCGCGGGGCCCGAGGGGGAGGGCGTGCGGCCGGGCGACAAGGCGCCGGACTTCACGCTGAAGGATGTCAACGGACAGGAGCACAAGCTTTCGGCCATCCTCCAGAAGGAGGAGACGAAGGCGGTGGTGCTGGAGTGGTTCAACCCCGACTGCCCCTACGTCGTGCGGCATCACCAGAAGGACAAGACGATGCCGGAGCTGGCGGAGAAGTACAAGGGCAAGGGCGTCGTGTGGCTGGCGATCAACTCGGGCACGGAAGGGAACCAGGGCGCCGGGCTGGAGCGGAACCAGCGCGCCGTGAAGGAGTTCCAGATCAAGTATCCGGTGCTGATGGACGGCGAGCAGGATGCGGGGCTGGCGTACGGCGCGAAGACGACGCCGCACATGTTCGTGATCACGCCGGACGGGCGCGTCGCGTACGCGGGGGCGATCGACAACGCGCCGCGCGGCAAGCCGGCGAATGATGAAGAGAAGATCAACTACGTCGAGCGGGCGCTGGAGGCCGTGCTGACCGGGTCGTCGGTAGAGACGGCGTCGAGCAAGGCGTACGGCTGCGCGATCAAGTACTGATCGGGGCCTGGATGTCGATATCAGGCGCCGGGGCCGGATGCGGCCCCGGCGCTTTTTGTGCGGGATGGCCGGTTCGGGCCGATGGTGACTGGCCGGCGATGGCGCCTGAGCCGCGGAAGGCGACGCTGGCCTCCTCGTCGCCCGGAAGGGCGCCAGCCTTCATCGCCCGGAAGGGCGATGCCACTGGATGTCACGAATAGGATAGTGCAATGACAAGCGTTCCCGGCGTTCTCGGCATGCTGATCGACCTGGCGGTGGTGATCTTCGGCTTCGGGCTGATCATCTTCGTCCACGAACTCGGCCACTTCCTCGCGGCCCGGTGGGCGGGCATCCGGACGCTGGCGTTTGCGATCGGGTTCGGCCCGGCGATCGTGAGCTATCGGCGCGGGCTGGGGCTGCGGCGGGGCTCCAGCGAGCGCGAGTACCTGAAGCTGCTGGAGGCCCAGCCGGCGGGATCGACCACGGTGGAGGCGCCGGGGCACATCCCCGTCGGCCACACGGAATATCGGCTGAACGCGCTGCCGTTCGGCGGCTACGTGAAGATGCTCGGGCAGGAGGACCTGAACCCGAAGGCGACGAGCGCGGCGCCGGACAGCTATCAGAACACGCCGCCGTGGAAGCGCATGATCGTGATCTCGGCTGGGGTGGTGATGAACATGATTACGGCGGCAGCGCTGTTCGTGCTGGTCTTCACCGTCGGGCTGGAGACCGAGCCCGCGCGCGTGGGCGCGGTGAACCCGTCGGCGCCGGCGGCCAGCGCAGTAGCGCTCAACGCGGCGGAGGCGGGCGTCGAGTCGCCGGGGCTGCGGGCGGGGGATCACCTGCTGAACATCGGCGGGCGCGAGCCGAACTCCTTCAACGACCTCATCATGGCCTCGGCGATGGCGCGGCGCGGCGACGCGGTGAAGGTCACCGTCGCCCGGCCCGGCGTGGATCAGCCGCTGCGCTTCGCGATCGTGCCGGAGCGCTCGCAGTTCACGGGGCTGCTGGATCTGGGGGTCGAGCCGCCGCGCTCGCCGACGCTGGCGAGCGCCGAGAGCGAGAGCGATCGGGAGCAACTGCGCCAGGTGCTGGATCGCTTCGGGCTGACGGGGGTCGCCCCGGGGATGACGCTCACGACGGTGCAGGCGCGGGGGCAGGCGCCGGCCGCGGTCTCCGATGCGGCGGATCTGGTCAGCGCGGTGCGGACCTCCGGGGGGGAGCCGGTGACGCTGACCTTCGAGGGCGAATCGGACGAGGCCAGCGTGACGCTGGCGCCGCGGCCGACGCTGCAGACGGCGCTCGTGCCGATGCCGGGGGGGGGCGGCTCCGTGACGCCGGTGGAACACCTGCTCGGCTTCACACCGGTGATGGCGGTGCTGGATGCCGGCGAGCGCGGCGCGAAGCAGGGGCTGCGCGCCGGTGACATCTTCGCGCGCATCGGCGAAGTGACCTATCCGAGCGTCTTCCAGGGCGCCGCGGAGATCCGGGCGCATGCCGGCTCGACCATCCCGATCGCGGTGCTGCGCCGGGATGAGACGGGGGGGCCGCTGGAGCGGATCGAACTGACCGTCAGCGTGCAGCGCGGGGGGACCATCGGCTTCTACATGACCGATGTGGATGAGGCGGAGGCGGGGCTGTGGCTGGCAATGCCTCCGGAGGCGCTGGGCGAGGCGGGCGCCGCGGCGGGCCGCATCGTCGACCGGGCGGGGATGCGGCTCATCGAGGCCGGGGGCGCGCCGGTGTCATCGCTGACCGATCTGCGGGCGGCGCTGCTTGCGGCGGCAGAGGCTGACGGCCCGGCAACGATCGACCTGGCATTCGAACTGCCGCTGCCGGCGGACCCGGACGCGGGGGGCGCCCCGGTCGAACGGCGGGAGCTGACGCTGCGGCCGGGGGAGATTCAGACACTGCGCGACCTGGGGTGGGCGAGCCCGGTTCCGCTGGCGCTGTTCGAGCCGGATCAGGTGCTGCTGCAGGCGGACAACCCGGCCGAGGCGGTGCGGCTGGGGCTGTCGGAGACGTACCGCGTGATGGCGATGACGTACGCCACGTTCCTGCGCCTGATCGAGGGGACGGTGAAGGTGGAGCACCTCAAGGGGCCGGTGGGCATCGCGCATCTGGGGACGCGCATTGCGAGCCGCGGGCTGATCTGGCTGCTGTTCTTCATGGCGCTGGTGAGCGTGAACCTCGCGGTGATCAACTTCCTGCCGCTGCCGATCGTGGACGGG
>CAYMJK010000004.1:0-5000 GCA_964390535.1 uncultured Phycisphaeraceae bacterium
GATCGGGTTGGCCAGCAGGCGCTGGCGGATCGAATCGAAGCTGAACTCGAAGTCGGCGCCGATCTTGTCCATCTTGTTGATGAAGCAGATTCGCGGCACGCGATAGCGGTCGGCCTGGCGCCAGACCGTCTCGGACTGGGCCCCCACGCCTTCCTTGCCGTCGAAGACGGCGACCGCGCCGTCCAGCACGCGCAGCGACCGCTCGACCTCGATGGTGAAGTCCACGTGGCCGGGCGTATCGATCAGGTTGATCTTGTAATCCTCGCCATTGCGCACCCACGGGCACGTGGTCGCCGCCGACTGGATGGTGATGCCGCGCTCCTGCTCTTCCTGCAGGAAGTCCATGGTCGCGGTCCCTGCGTGCACCACGCCCCTCTGGTCGTTCATGCCGGTGTAGAACCGCACACGCTCGGTGACCGTGGTCTTTCCGGCGTCGATGTGGGCGCAGATGCCGATGTTGCGGACGTGGGCGAGTGGATGAGATGGCATGATCGAACCTTCACGTGTGTCGGGGCCGGGCGCCGCGGGTGGACGCGTCGGCATACATATCGGCGCCGGAAACCCCAATCTCCGGCCGTCTTCTGATCCACAACATCCCGGCGAGAGCCGGTGTTGCATCTTTCCAGTACGCTGATTCCGGGCGCCGGCCGCTCGAATCGGCGGCCGCCGGCGAACTCAGGGGCGTGTGGGCTGGGCGACTTTTTCCATTGAAATCGGCCTCCTCGGCCCCGAAGACGCTCGCACACCGGCCCCACTGGCCAGGAAATGCTAGGCTGCGCCCGGGCGCCGTCAAGGCGGGCCGGCCGCCCGCTGCACCCTTTCCCGCTGAGTCTCGGTCAGTCCGGCGCCCTCGGGGTCGAGCCAGGCCAGGTCATCGAGCTGGGCCGCCCGCTGTGCCCAATGGGCCGCCTCGGCGGTCTGGCGGGCGGCATCGTGCGCCTCGAACAGCCGGTAGGCGAGCGCCGTGCTGTGCGGGTTCAAGGCGGCGGCACGCTCCAGCGCTTCGATGGCGCTCAGCCGCATCTGCGGGTCCCCCAGCAGATCCGCGGCGCCGTCCCGCACCACCGCCAGCCATTGCCAGTCGGAGGCCGCCTGGGTCGCGGTCGCCGAGGCGAGGGCCATTTGCTCGGCGCCGGCCGCGGCTGCCGCGGCCCCTTCCTGCTGCCCCAGCCGCCGGCGCCCGGCCGCGATCCGCATCAGCGTCTGGCTCAGGGCGTGGTGAGTCGGGCCGTGGACGCCGTCGAGGGCCCCCGCCGCCTGTTGCAGCCGCTCGGCCGCCCGCTCGGCCTGGGCCAGCAGCAGGAGGGTCATCTGGTGATCGAGTTCGGTGAGATCCCGCGCCGGCGCCCGACCGACGGCCTGGGCGAGGTCCTGGAGGGCGGATTCGGGGGGTTCGGGCGGCTGCGGGCTGATGGCCTCGTTCACTCGCTGGGTGATCCGGGCCGCCACGAAGGCCTCCCGGCCCGCCGCGACGACCTGCCGCTCCCAGCGCCAGACGGGGAGCAGCCCGGCGATCGCCAGCGTCAGGCAGAGGGCTGCGCTCGCCACGGCGCCCGCTAGACCGCTCAGCCGCCCTCCGCTCGCTCGCGAGGGCGCCGGACCCTCCGCCATGGCCGGCTGGGGCGCCACTGCGGCCAGCCCCAGCAGGGCCATCACCAGGCAGGCGGAGGACTGGAAGGTCCCGGCCATGTCAATCATGCTCTGCGCTGCGGCGGCGATCGCTCCGGCCGCGGCGGCGAGCCCGAGCCACCCGGCGCTCTGCCCGACCACGACCACTCCCCAGGCGATGCCCACCCACGCGACGAGCCCGACGACCCGCACGAGCGCGGCTTCGGGCGTCATCGCCGGCTGCTCGAACCAGGCGCCGATGAGCGTCGGGCCGGCGCAGGCGAGCATGATGAACCACAGCTCCGGGCGTCCGCCGGGTGGCTCGCCGCTCCGCGGCGGGTGCTTGGGTGGCCTGCCGCTCCGCGGCGGGACCGGCGACTCCGGCGCCGCCGCAGCGCTCGCCTCCGGCGTCCCGAGCTCGCGCCCCGCCAGCCAGAGCCACAGCAGCCACAGGGCGCACCAGGCCAGCCCGCCGATCCCGAGCGCTGCGGCGAACGCCAGCAGCAGGTGGTGCGGGTCGGAGACATCCTCCGGGCTGATCGCGGGCTTGTGGAGCTGATAGGCCACCTGGAAGCCGGACGGCCCCACCCCCGCGAGCGGCTCGGCGCCGAAGATCACTCCGGCGGTCTTGATGTAGAACCAGCGGAAGAGGAGGCTCGTCTCCGCCACGCGCGGCCCGAGCGCGCCCTGGAGCGCCACCAGTCCCAGCGCCAGCGGAACCAGCGCAAGCGCCCCCGGCGCGCACAGCCGCCGGAACCGCGGCCGCTGTCGCGCCATCGCCCCGCCCGCGATTGCCCCGAGGCCGATCGCCGCCGCGAGCAGCCCACCGCGAGACTGCGACATCACCAGCGATGTCCCCGCGGCGAGGGCTCCCAGCGCGACCACGCCCGGCCAGCCCGCCGCCAGCGCCGGGCGCTGGCGGCGCGTCTCGCGCCATCCGGCGATCGCCAGGGCCAGCAGCGTTATCAGCGAACCGGCGACGACCGTGGCGTAGATGTTGGTCAGGCCGAACCACCCGCTGGCCTCGCGCTGGCTGAGCCGGCGCTCGAACGCTCTGGCCATCGTCGAGTCTTCACTCCAGCCGCGGCTTTCGAGGATGACATCGCGATTCGCCTGGAAGTTGGCGACGGCGCGGTCGTGCTCGACCGTGTATTCGAGTACGCCCCTGGCTGCAAGCAGGGCGACGACGCCGACGACGACGCCCAGCGCCAGCCGGCGGGTTCCGGCATCCCGGGCTGCGCAGGAGAGGGCGAAGGCGCCGATCATCGCCGCGATCCACGTCGCCCCCAGCCGGAGATCCTCCAGATCCGGCCCCGGCAGCGCGTGCCAGAGGACTGCGCCGGCGCCGACGAGGAGGGCTGCAAGGGGCAGCCAGCCGATCGGCCGGCGCGCTCTGGCCTCACCCAGCAATACCAGCGCGGCGGCGAGCACGGACAGGACATCCAGCAGCAGCATCCCGGCGGGTCCCGGCCCGGTCATCGGAATGGTCATCGGGCTGAAGGGGTCGGTGGCGAACCAGGGCATCGGCTCCGGTGAGATGGTGGCGCGCAGTGCCGCGAGCGCGACGATGACGCCGGCGCCGAGCCGTTGCGGCAGGGCCCCCCCGCCGGGGGCGCAGATCGCGGCGCCGCTCATCGCCTCCTCCGGCGCGCGGGCATGGTGAACTCGAGTAGAGCGACGAGGCTGAGCGTAAGCACCGCCTGAGCGCCCACGAGCGCCGCCTGCCAGGGCGCCAGTTTGCCGAGCCAGATCGCCGAGGCGCCGAGCGTCGCAGCGCAGATCCAGAGCGTGAAGACCGCCCGGCGCTTGGACATGCCCCGCTGCACCAGCCGGTGGGAGACGTGCTGCAGGTCGCCGACGAACGGGGACCGCTTCTGGCTCAGCCGAAGCAGCACGACAGTGACGAAGTCGTACAGCGGCACCGCGAGCGTGATGATCGGCATGAACACCGCGTAGGGCGTTCCCGCGTCCGTCGAGTAGTAGGTCGTCCGCACGGTCAGAAAGCCGAGCAGGAAGCCGACCACCAGCGAGCCACCATCGCCCATGAACACCCGCGCCGGCGGCACGTTGAACGGCAGGAATCCCCCCAGCGCCCCGACCAGCATCGCCAGCGTCGCCGCCACGAACCACTGCCCCTGAATCATCGCCGCGATCAGGAACAGCCCGGCCGCGATCAGCCCCACGCCGCCGGAGAGCCCATCCATGTTGTCCATGAAGTTCATGGCATTGGTGATGATGATGATCCAGAGGATCGCCAGCAGGGTGCTGAGCCAGGGGCCGCCGACATACCCGTCCAGCACCGTCAGCAGCCCCGAGCCGCTCACCAGCGCGACGCCGGGTGCGCACGCCGTCATGACCACGAGCTTGACCCACGGCCCCATCGGCCGCCGGTCATCGATGAGCCCGACGATGTGCAGGGCCGTGATCGCCGCGACGACGGTCCACGCCGCGGGAGCGATCGACCGGGCTCCCTCCAGATAGTCGACGACCGGCGGCGCCACGCGGCCGATGGCGCCGTCGTCGAAGATCGCCAGCGCAACCAGTCCCGCCGCCATCGGCAGCGCAACGCCGGCGAAGATCCCCACGCCGCCGGTGTTGGGGACCTCGGCCCGCGCCTCCTTCACCTGTCCTGGCACGCCGGCGCTGTCGGTTGCGCCCAGGCGCCGGCCCCCCCGCATGGCGATGGCCGTCACCGGCATCGCCACCGCCATGGAGACCAGCACGAGGATGAACGTGACCCAGGCCAAGGGCCGATTATTGAGGCTCGGCCGGCGCCGGGCGCACCCGATTCCGCAGGCGCAGCCCGAGCGGCCAGATCGCCCACATGATCACGAAGACCGCCTCGACGATCAGCCCCATCCAGATGAGGCGCAGCGGCCACGGCCCGAGCCGCTGGATCACGGTTTCGTGCTCAGGCTCGGCGTTGCCGATGTACCCGTAGTTCAGCCCGAGGGGCACGTTGACGCCGAGCATGATCACGCCGTACGCCACTGTCGCCAGGGTGATCGCCGCGAGGTCGCGCAGTGTCGGCCGGAAGCCATCCACGATGACGATGTAGAGCGCCACGCCGACGAGCTGCGTGTGCTGGACCCAGAACAGCCAGTACTCCATCTCGCCGAAGCCCTGCTGCAGCGTCGGCGTGATGAACGCCTGGCTCGAGAGCCCGAGCCCCCAGAAATAGATGATGCAGGCGGCCAGCCGGGAGGGCGCCAGCAGGGCCACTGCGCTGACCCACACCGCCAGGTCACAGACGTGCAGCGGCAGGCTGGCGCTCGGATCCCAGTTGCCGGGGAGCAGCCACCAGGTGATCGTCCAGATCTGGGTGACAATGATGCCGGCCCCCCAGGCCCGGCGCCAGATGCGCTCGCGGCTGGTCCCCCGCCAGCCGCGCC
>CAYMJK010000005.1:0-11045 GCA_964390535.1 uncultured Phycisphaeraceae bacterium
CACGGATGGCGCGATGTACTCGAACCCGCCGGTGTCGCGCTGCCCGAGGACCCGCAGCGTGTCTCCGGGCGCCGCGGCAGGCCCGAGCGGCGCCGGCGCGGGCAGCTCGCCACCCGCCCACCGGACATCGAGCCGCACCCAGCGCCGCCCATCGCCCCACTCCAGCGCGCGCTCGGCGACGCCGGCCGGCCCGCCCCCGCCGCCCCCCACGATTGCGACCGCGAGCGGCTCCACGCGCCAGCCGGACGGGGGCGCCGTCAGCACATTGCCATCTGGCAGCACGATCCCGTACAGCGCGGGCGACGCAGCGCCGGTGAGGATGACGAGGCCATCGATGGGCGCGGCAGGCCCGTCAACCGCCATCGCCGCCATCGCCGCCATCGCCTCCGGAGCGGGCGCCGGCGGAATCCGGACGATGATGCAGCCGGAATTGAACAGGCCGGCGGCGGCGATCGCGGCGACGGTGAAGACCATGGGGCTATTGGCGGCAGTGCGCATTGAACCGCTCCGGGTTGTCCAAATGAGGCGCCGTAAGGGGCCGGGAAGGATGATGATCCGTCGGCGGTGAATCAGAGTCAGCCACCGGACGTTGTTTGATCAACCCAGTCCAGTGGGGGAGACAGCGAGCGTCTGAGTTGAATGCGACCGAACGAAGGCCGTGCAGCCTCCTCGGCGGCTCTGAGCAATCGCTGTGTCCATTCATCGTGCGGCTCGCGCTCCAGCACGCGCCCTGCCGCCTTCACGGCATCCTCATATCGCTCGATGTTCATCAGCGTCGAGGCGGCCCACCTGAGCGATTGGGCGTCGGCCTCGTGCGCAACGGCCACCTCCATGGCAAGAGAGGACGCTTCCTCGTTGTCGCCCAGGCGCGCGGCACAGGATGCAAGCAAGGCCTTTGCAGTCAGGGGTGTCGAAGTGCGGCCACTCGCCGAGCGCAGCGCTGCCGCCGCTTCTGCATAGCGGTCCATGTGGTAGAGCGACATCCCGATGAGCTGCCACGCGGCGCCGTTCTCGGGATCCGCTTCGATGGCCACTGTACACGGAGCGATGACGTCCTCGAAGCTGCCATCGCCGTATAACTCTACGGCGCGACGGACCGCCTTCGCTGCTTCTTCCTCCGCCAGCAGAGCGGCGACGAACCGGTCCTCGCCCGCCTGGCGCCGCGGCGCGCATCGCCTCCATTCATCGGCAGAAATCAGGTCGACGATCTCGGTCAGCGTGCCGCTCGGCGGCAGGGCGCCAATGCCAAACCCGCCGAACAGCGCGACCACACGGCCGCGATCGTCGTACGCGGGGGCGCCCCTGCGCAAGTGTCCCAGGAAGGGACCATCGCTGGTGGCATGGATGCAGCCCATGCTGCACCTGGTGTCCACCACCGTCGACTCGATCGTCGTGATGTTGCTGTTGCGCACCGACACGATGCGCAGCGGCTGATCGGCGGCGGGGATCGCCGCCAGCGCCGCGATTGCGGGCGCCTCCCCGTTCCAATGCACTTCGAGCAGGGCCCAACTGATACGCAAGCCGCTCCACCAGTCCGCGACGCCCACCACCGTGCCCGTGACACCGCTCTGGACGCCACGAACCTGCACTGGCGCATCCCACGCTCTCGGCGCCATGATGAGGATCCGTCCCGGCGTCACGTGGACGCCCAGCACGGGCTCCTCGCGCAGGGGCCGAACCTCCACCAGGCTCGGCGGCGCCGCCGGAACCGGCTGCGGCGTCCAAGCGCTGTCGGGTCCGCTCGCAGGCCGGCTGGAGCACCCGCCAGCAATCGCGCTCCCGATCGCCAGCAAGGCCAGAACACATCGCGCGGGAGCCATTGGCGCCTCCAGTTGGTACAGGCTAACAACACTTGGAAGGGCTGTCAACTGGAGTCTTGCCCTGCCGGCCAGGGGTTTACCCTCCGCCCATGCCCCGCCTCGTCTTCGGATTCATGACCGGCACGAGCTGCGATGGCCTCGATGGGGCGGCCGTCAGGATCGAGGGGGTGGGGCTCCAGGCTCGGGCGGAGGTGATCGCCGTCACAAGCCTCGATCTCGGCGAGCTTGCCGCGGCGGCCCGGGGGCTGGCGCGGGGCGAGCGGCTGTCGGCGCAGGAGATCGCCCGCCTGGGGCATGGGCTGGCGGAGCTGCACGCGGAGGGCGTCCGCCGGCTGCGGGCGGAGGCGGGGGCGCCGGACCTGGTGTGCGCGCACGGGCAGACGGTGTTTCATGATCCCCCGGTGAGCTGGCAGCTCGTGAATCCCTGGCCGATCGCGCGGGCGGCGGGGTGTCCGGTGGTGACGGATCTGCGCGGGGCGGATCTGGCGGCAGGCGGGCAGGGGGCGCCGATCACGCCGATTGCGGACTGGATCCTGTTTCGCGACGAAAGGGAGACGCGGGCGATCGTGAATCTCGGCGGATTCTGCAACGTGACGCTGCTGCCGGCGGGGGGAGTGGGGGCCATGGGGGCCGGGCCGGAGGCGATCCAGGCGCGGGATGTGTGCGCGTGCAATCACGCGCTGGATGGGATGGCGCGGCTGGCGCTGGGGGCGGCATTCGATGTCGATGGGGCGGCGGCGGAGCGCGGGCGGGTGGATGATGCGGTGTATGCGGAGTTGCGCGCGGTGCTGGAGGGGCAGGCGGGGGAGTCGGCGGGGGTGGCGGGGGCTGGGCGGTCGCTGGGGTCGGCGGATGAGTTGGTTGGTGATGTGCTGAGGAAGGTCGCCGCCGGCAGGCTGCAGGCCTGCCCCACCCGGCCTGGCCAGAGTGGGCATTCCGGCGCGCTGCAAGCTGGCAAGACTGCCCCCACCGGTGATCTGACGCCGGAGGATGCGCTTGCCTCGTGCGCACACGCGGTGGCGGAGGTGATTGCCGCGGCGGTGAACGGGCTGGCGCCGGCGCCGGATCGGGTGCTGCTGGCGGGCGGAAGCGTGCGCAACCGGGCGCTGGTGGCAGCGCTGCGGGAGCGCTGCCGCGCGCCGGTCTCGACCACTGCGGATGCCGGTGTGGATCCGCAATATCGCGAAGCCGCGGCGATGGCGGTGCTGGGGGCTCTGGCGCAGGATGGGGCGCCGGTGGCGCTTCCGCACGTGACGGGCGCGCATGAGCCGATACTCTGGCAGGGATCATGGACGAATCTGGCGCCAGGACGGATGGGGATGTGAGCGCGGCGGCGCAGGCCCCGCCCGATCGCTCCGCGATCGCGACGGAGCGGCGGAATCCGCGGACGATGGATCTGGGGGCGCTGGGCGTCGAGGATTGCCTGCGGCGGATCAACGATGAGGACCGGCTCGTGCCGGATGCGGTTGCGCGCGCAATCCCGGCGATCGCGAGTTTCACCGAGGCGGCGGCGGAGCGGATGGGGCGCGGGGGAGGTGGGGGAAGTGGGGGAGGCGCCGGCCGTTTGATCTATCTCGGCGCGGGAACATCCGGGCGGCTGGGTGTGCTGGACGCGTCGGAGTGTCCGCCGACGTTCCTGACGAGCCCGGGGCTGGTCATCGGGCTGATCGCGGGCGGCGACCGTGCGCTGCGCTGCTCCAGCGAAGGGGCGGAGGACGATCCGCGCGGGGCGATTCGCGACTTGGATGCCATCGCGCTGCGCGAGGCCGACACCGTGCTCGGGATTGCCGCGGGCGGGACGACGCCGTGGGTGCGCGGCGGGGTGGAGGAGGCGGCCCGGCGCGGGGCGCTGACGGGGCTGCTGACGTGCGCGCCCATCGAGCCGCCGGCCGGCGTGAAGCATCTCATCTGCATCGAGACCGGCCCCGAGGCGCTCACCGGCTCGACGCGGATGAAGGCGGGCACGGCGACGAAGCTGGCGCTGAACATGATCTCGACGACGATCATGGCGCAGCTCGGCAAGGTGCACGAGAACCTGATGGTGGATGTGCGGGCGACGAACGCGAAGCTGCGCGACCGGGCCGCCCGGATCGTTTCTGAGCTGACCGGCGCCTCGCGCGAGGAGGCCTTCGCGCTGCTCGACAGCGCCGGCGGGCGCGTGAAGACGGCGGTGGTGATGCGCCGGCTGGATGTGGGCGCAGGCGAGGCCGATCGGCTGCTGGAATCGTGCGGCGGCCGCCTGGCGGATGCCCTGGCGCGGGGCGCAGCGCCATGATGGCGACGCTAGCGCTGGCGCCGGGGCTGACGGCATTGGACTGGGCTGTCGTGGCCCTCTACTTCGTCGGCGTGCTGGCGCTTGGGGCGGCGGTGGGGCGGCGGCAGGAGAGCACCGACGATTACTTCCGCGCCCGCGGGCGCATGCCGATGTTCGCTGTCGCCGTGAGCCTGCTGGCGACGAGCCTGTCGGCGGCGACGTTCATCGGCGGGCCGCAGCAGGCGTTTCGCGGCGACCTGACGTACATGGCGGCGAACCTCGGCGGGATCGCGGGGGCGCTGATCATCGCGGGGGTGTTCATCCCGGCGTTCTATCGGCGGCGGGTGACCACGGTGTATGAGCTGCTGGAGGAGTCGTTCGGCGCCGGGGGACGGATGGCGGCGAGCCTGATGTTTCAGATCGGGCGGATCTTCGCGAGCGGGGCCCGGCTGTTCATGGCGGCGATTCCGGTGGCTCTGATCCTGTTCGTCGAGCCGGGCGAAGGGCTCTCGCCGCAGGCGCTCATTCCGGCGATTCTGGTTGCGGCGGTGGTGGCGTCGCTGTACACGGCGATGGGCGGGATCCGGGCGGTGATCTGGACGGATCTGGCGCAGACGGTGATTTTCATCGGCGCCGCGGTGATCGCGGTGGTCGTGCTGCTGGGGCGGATTCCGCTCGAGCCCGCGGCGATCCTCGACACGCTGGCGGCGTCGCGGGTGGATGCCGCGGATCCGGCGTCTCCATCCAAACTGCGCATCTTCGATCTCGGCGCCGATCTCAACTCGAACTACAGCCTGCTGGCGATCCTGATCGGCATGACGCTGTTCAACGTCGCGGCCTACGGCACCGATCAGGACCTGACGCAGCGGCTGCTGACCTGCCGCAGCGCCCGGGCGGGCAGCATCTCGATGATCCTGTCGCAGGTGATGGGGATCGTGACGGTGGGGCTGTTCATGGGGCTCGGGCTGCTGCTGTATCTGTATTACCAGCGGCCGGATGTGATGGGCGCCGCGGCGCCGGCGCCGGTGGATGACGGGCGGGAGGTATTCCTGAGCTTCATTCTCGGCGAGCTGCCAATCGGCGTGCGCGGGCTGCTGATGGCGGGGCTGTTCGCGGCGGCGATGAGCAGCCTGGATTCGGCCCTGAACGCGATGAGCAGCGCATTCGTGTGCGATGTCTACCGGCCGCTGCGCCCGGGGCGCAGCGAGCGGCACTATGTGCGCATCAGCCGGATGGCCGTCGGCGGATGGGCGGTGGCGCTGGCGGGGTTCGCGTGTGTCTGCACGGTCTGGCAGGCGGCGAGCGGGCAGACGCTGATCGACTTCGCGCTCGGCGTGATGGTGTTCGCGTATGGCGGGCTGCTCGGGGTGTTCATCGCGGCGCTGTGCGGCGTGCGCCGGGATGCCGGGGCGGCGATTACGGCGCTGGTGGTGGGATTCGCAAGCGTGGCGGTGATGCGATTCGTGCCGCAGGCGCAGGGGCTGGCGTTTCCCTGGCAGATGACGGTGGCGACGGGGCTGAGCCTGACGGTGTGCGTCGCGTGGCCGCGGCGGGGTCGTGGGGGAACGCCGGAGAGCGCGCTGTGAGCCTGCGCGAGATCGAGCGTCTGGCCGGCGGGCGGCTGATGGTCGGCTTCCGCGGGAGCGGGCCGGAGGAGCCGGGGTTCTGCGAGGACATCGACGCCTGCCGCGAGGCGGGCGTGGGCGGGGTGATCCTCTTCGACGTCGATGTGCCGGCGATGCGCGCGGCGATCAAGGCCGGGGTGCCTGCCGCCGATGCGCGCGCGCGGGCAACGCGCAACATCCGCTCGCGGGCGCAACTGCGTGAGCTGGTCGGGCTGCTGCGCGAGATACTGGGGGCGGAACTGCTCATCGCGATCGATCAGGAGGGGGGCGCCGTCGCGCGGCTGGGGCCGGGGCGCGGCTTCGCGCCAGCGCCGTCGGCAGCCGAGTTCGCGCGCATGACGCCGGTCGAGCAGGCGGCCGCCGCGGCAGAGCTGGTCCGGCCGCTGGCGGCCGCCGGGATCTGTGTGAACTTCGCGCCGTGCGTGGATCTGGCCCTGGCGAAGGAGGGCGGGATTGCGCGCGCGGGGCGGGCGTTCGGCGCCGATCCGGAACAGGTCATCGCGTGCGGGCAGCGCGTGTTGGAGGCGCACGCCGCGGCAGGCGTGACCGCCTGCCTCAAGCACTTCCCGGGGCACGGCAGCGCCGCGGCAGACTCGCACGAGGCGCTCCCGGACATCACCCAGGCGCATCGGGAGGCGGAGTTGGCGCCGTACCGGGCCTTGCGGGCGCCGATGGTGATGACCGGCCATCTGCTGCATCGGCGGCTGGATCCCCAGTTGCCGGCCAGCCTGTCGCCGGCGGTAACCACGACGCTGCTCCGCGGCGACATCGGATTCGAGGGGGTGATCGTGACCGATTCGCTGGACATGCGGGCGATCCGCGACCGCTGGAGCGCTCCGGAAGCCGCTCTGCTGGCCCTGCGCGCCGGCGCCGACCTGGCGCTGGATGCCCACAACCTCACCAGCGCGCGCGCATGCGAGGCCGTCGCCATGCGCGACGCCATCGCCCGCGCCGCCCGCGACGGCGATCTCGACGCCGACGGCCTGCGCGCAAGCGCGGACAAGATCAAGTCATTGATCCACAGCCGGAAGGCATGAACGCAGAGTTCGCAGAGAGAGCGCAGAGCCCGCAGAGAAAGGAGTCGGGATGCCCCCACTCCACTTCCTCTCTGCGCCCTCTGCGAACTCTTCGTTCCTCCGACTCCTACGGACAGCTCAGTTCGAAGATGGCGAACGCGTCGAGCCCGCCCTCGGTCACCGAGTCGTTCGGGTTGTCGGTGCAACTGAAGCGGAAGCGCATCTGGCTGGTCAGCGGGAGGAAGTCCTCGATGCGCCAGGTCAGAACCTGCCACCCGTTCTCGTGGCCGACGCTCTCGATCGAGGTCCAGCTCACGCCGCCATCGTTGGAGATCTCGGCGTCGAAGCGATCGACATCGCGGTCATCGTTGGTGAACCAGCGGGCGTAGGTCAGGAAGGGGTCGGCCGCGCTGGAGAGGTCGTACACCGGCGAAATCACGCGCGTAGGCCCGCCATCCACATCGGAGTTGGAGGTGAACGGGTCGTTGTCGGTGAGGAAACACTGCCCCGAGCCGTCGAAATCGGCGAAGGGGTCGCCGCGGCCCCAGGCTTCGGGCACGCCGCGGTCCCACCCGCCATCGAGCAGTGCGATGTTCTCGACCGTCCAGCCGACGGCGGTCTCGAAGTCGAGCGAGACGAGATTGGTGCGGTTCGCCACGATCGCGCTGAAGACGTCGGCGGGCGCCGTCGCGGGAAAGGTGACGACGCCGCTGGTCGTCCCCTCGGCCTCGAAGTAGAACTCCGGATCGTCGCCGCAGGCAGGCGCTGGGAGCTCGACCTCGTAGAGATCATCGCCGAGGCTGGTCATGCTGACGCTCTGGAAGGCGCCGCCATCGAAGCGGTAGCGCAGGGTGGGCGAGCCGGCGACCAGCGATTCGCCCTCGCCCGCCTGGATCTCGAGCGTGATGAGCGTGGTCGCGCCGGGCGCGATGATCTCCGGGAGCATCCCCTGAACCTCGAAGTCCACGCCGAGCGGGAGCCGCCCGTTGACGACCTGAATGTCATCGAGGCCGAGCCGCCCCTGGCTGGAGCCGAAGCTCGGCCCGAAATCGAAGCGGATGGCGACGATGTCGGAGAGGTCGATCGCGCCCTCGCCCGGACTGGTCGCCGCGTCGAAGTCGGTGAGGCGGATGCGGATGGTCTCGTACTCGTTCTGCCAGCCGGCGCCCGAGCCGGCGCCGGTGCGCTGGTACGGCTCTTCGATGCCGCCCGCGTAGGCGCCGATGTTGATGGAGCTGGAGACGCCGGCGCCGTCGCGCAGAGACACTGTGAAGTCGAGATCGCCGAGCTCCGCGATGGTGCGCGGGTGGCGCGTTCCCTGACATGCGCGGAAGCTCAGATGCGTGTCGTCGGTGAAATCGCGCTCTGGCGCGATCACCTCGAACTCGATGAAGCTGTCGCCGGTATAGTCGAAGACCAGGCCGCGGGAGGTATCCCCGCCGGTGGCGCGGGTCATGCCGTTCGAGGGCTGGCCGCCGGTCCAGGTGTAGGCGCCGTCGCTGTCGCTCTGAAGGACCTCGACCGCATTGGAGACGCTCATGTCGACCGAGCCGCCGGAGCTGCTGCGATCCAGCGCCGGCTCGGACTGGAAGTCGTCGATGAAGAAGTCGTCGCCATCGAGCGACTCGCGGAACTCGTTGACCACGGTCGTGGTCTGGGCCACGCCGATGGGCCGGATGTCCTCGTACTGGCGCCAGAAGACCTCGTCGGCGACCGGCTCGCCCTGGGCGGCGCGCGTGGCGAGCGCGAGGTACGTCGCCTTCATCACCTGCTGGGCCTCCGCCCGGCCGATCTCGGTCGCCGGCGGGCCGCTGAAGTCGTTGAACCCGCAGCAGTTGAAATCATTGTGGTCGGCGCCGTGGACGTACGTCGAGTACTTGTCGCCCTCGGCCCGCTCGAAGATGGCAAACGAGCTGACGCCGGCGGACGGCGCCCCGGAGATGTCTCCGTCAGCCGAGCCCCAGAGGAGGTGGTACTTCACCAGCCGCGGCTCGGTCTGCCCGGTCCCGAGCGCGTTGTTCGGCGCGATGCTGGAGACGGCGATGACATCATCGGCGTCGTAATGCTGCGTGCTGACGATGCCGTCGTGCACGCGGGTGTACGCCCGCGCGACGCCCTCGCCGCCGCGGCTGTGGCCGATCCAGATGATCCGGCTGGTGTCCACGTGGCCCTGCAGAACGCCGCCGCCGATGGTCGCGAGCGAGCCGAGGAAGGCGTCGGTGTGCAGATATGTCGTGGTGCTGGCGGTCTCGATGCCCGGGACGGTGTCGTTCTGGTTGCACATCACGATGTAGCCGTGCGAGGCCAGGTGCTGCTGGATGAAGTCGTACCAGATGTACTGGTGCCCGTTGCCGTGGCTGATGACGACGAGCGGAAGCTCGCCCATGCTCGCGATGTCGGCGGGATACACGGTGTTCTGGCGATTGCGCGAGGCGATGATCCCCGGCCAGCTCACGGCGTAGTCGAGGGCGGGGGCGCGGGCGAGCGCGCCCAGCGCGGTCAGATCCTTCAGCACGTGAAACCCGGCCTCGTCGCCGCGCCCATCGATCACGTCGCCATCGTCGAGCAGGCCGTCGCGGTTGAGGTCGATCACGAGGTCGTAGCGGGCGGAGATCTCGACGCCCGCCGGGCCCGCAAGCGTGTCCGACCCGCCGAGCGGGAAGCTGTTCAGGCAGCACCCGCCATGAAACACCTGCGCCTGCGGCGCTCCGCGGACATCGGTCAGCGTCGGGTCGGCGGCCCACCCGGCCTCCGAGCGATCAGCGACGACATAGACATCCGCCGTCACGCGGGCGGCGAGCGCGGGCGTCCGCGACGGATCCACCCCGATGGCGAACTGCTCTCCCGCGTTGAACGCGTCCACGACCTGAAACCCGGGATACTCGAGAAGCTCCTTCCCGGCGATGTCCACCCGCGTCGGGCCTCCCGCCGGGCAGCCGGCGGCAAACTCGTTCTGAAAGCAGAGGAAGTCGAAGAAGTCGAGCGTCCCCGAGCCGTCGCAGTCGGCCTCAGGGTCGCCGGCTGCGAACTGGTTCTGGAAGCAGAGGAAATCGAAGAAATCGAGCGTGCCGCTCCCGTCGCAGTCGGCCGGACAGGCCTGGGCCAGGGCGGGCGTGGGGGCGGTCAGCAGCAGGCCGGCCACGAGGGCCAGCAGCGCAGCGGTTTTCTCTCGCATTTGATTCTCCTCCGACGCGAACGATCCGTTTGCGGTTTGATCGGCATGGCGCCCGGAGCTACCACTCCCGGCGCCGGCAGTGTACCGGAAAACCGCCGATCCCGGCGGCCCGCACTGCAGAAAGTGAGACCCAGGCGGTGACCACCCTGCCGCGGCAGCTTGAGGCCCTGATCGACCGGGCGATGATCGCCGACCGGCCGCATCTGCGCGCGCAGGGCCGCCGGCTCGCGGCAGGGCAGCCGGCGGGGCAAGCTGCGGGCGGGATGGCTGAACCGAAGGGCCGCGGGGCGGACGGGGCTCGCCGAAGGCGCCGGCGCGGGCGTTCGGAGGGGGCTCTGGCGCCGGATGACCCGGCCCGGTTTCAGTCGCAACTGCGGTCATCTATCGCGATGGCGCAGCGGCGCGCCGGTCTGCGCCCGGCAGCCCGATATCCCGACGACCTGCCGATCACCGGGCGCAAGGAGGAGATCGTCGAGGCGATCGGGCAGCGGCAGGTTGTCGTCATCGCCGGCGAGACGGGCTCGGGCAAGACCACGCAGATCCCGAAGATGCTGCTGGAGGCGGGGTTCGGCGCCGTCGGCATGATCGGCCACACGCAGCCGCGCCGGATCGCCGCGCGGACGGTCGCCGGGCGCATCGCCAGCGAACTCGGCGTCGGGCTCGGGCGCGAGGTCGGCTTCAAGGTGCGCTTCGGGGACCGGACGAGCTCCGAGACGCTCATCAAGCTCATGACCGATGGCATCCTGCTCGCCGAGACGCAGCGCGACCGCGACCTGCTCGCCTACGACGCGCTGGTCATCGACGAGGCCCACGAGCGCAGCCTGAACATCGACTTCCTGCTCGGATATCTGCGCCGCCTGATCGAGCGGCGGCCGGATCTGCGGCTGGTGATCACCTCCGCGACCATCGAGCCGCAGCGCTTCGCCGCGCACTTCGCCGACAGCCGCGGCCCGGCGCCGATCATCGAGGTCTCCGGGCGCGGGTATCCGATCGATGTCCGCTACCGCCCGCCGCAGGGCGACTTCATCGCCGACGACCTTCCGCTGGATGAGGCGATCGATCTCGCCATCCGCGAGGCCCAGCACGAGACGGCCCACGGCGGCGACACGCTCGTCTTCCTCCCCGGCGAACGCGAGATCCGCGAGACGATCAAGG
>CAYMJK010000006.1:0-8122 GCA_964390535.1 uncultured Phycisphaeraceae bacterium
GTCGGGGGGCGGGAGTCAGGAGTCAGGAGTCAGGGGGAAGGATACTTGCGTGGTAACCGAGGTTCCGAGATAGGGAGGTTGCGATGAGTGCAGATGACGGGATGACGACAATCGAGTTCTTCGACGAAGAGCAGGGGGACAAGAGCTGTGTCATCGTTCGCCGGGTCGGCGAGAAGGTGGCTCTCTGCATCAGCCTCCGGCGACGTCGAGACATTCCTTGCGCCAAAGGAGGTGACCATGCTCGTCGAGGCGCTGCAGCGTGCCATGGAGGCCTGATCGATCTCGGGACGGGCTGTTGGACATGGACACGCCTGAGGCCGCGTTCACGCGGGCAACCGATTCGTCTGGTCACCCACCCCGTTTGACAAGATGAGGCCGGGCAGCGTAACGTGGCACGAGATCATGCGGGTCAGGTCTCGTGGTGGTACCCTGATAATCGAGTAACGCGGCGGTGTTGATATGGGCGCAAATTATGAGTTGCGAGATTCCGTCGCCCGGTTCCTGGCCTCGAGTCCTCGTGGCGCTGCGAATCCATTCCCCCTTGGGGCGGAGACGGCGATCCCATCGCCCAGTGAGGCGGCCTTGCTCGATGATCTCCTTCAGCAGCCCTGGCCGTCACAAGCCGCAGTTCGAGCCGTCCGGGAATGGCTGAATCGCGAGCAATCATGGGACGTGGTAATATTCGCGCTTCGCATGGCTGTCTACGCAGTTCGCATCCGCTCCGTAGCCGCGCTGCGTGCTGCCTCGATTCCGTTTGTGCTAGATGATGATTTGGTCGACTATGCCGATATATTGGTGGGCTTGTCGATTATAGAGGACTGCGCGAATCGGCTTGGCACAACTCTTGGCTCGATATTTGCGCCCGCCCTTCCGTTTGCGACCGAGGAACGACGCACTTCTATCGAACGCTACTTGGGATTCCGCGCCAGCGAGCGCGGTCTGGACGTCATGGGCGTAGATCCCACCGAGGCTCAGGGACACCTTTGGTACGCCGTCCGCCCGTGGGGCTGAGATAGGCACTGACGTAGAGTTTTAGCTCGGCGTCGCAGCCGACCGACGAAAAGGGATGAGGAGACGCGGCATGCAGGGGCGATCGATGCGGGTGGGGATCGTGGCGGCGGCCGGCCTGGGGGCTGTGGCGGCGGGGCCCGCCGCGGCATCGATCATCGGGACGTTCTCCTCGGCCCGGCCGGGGATCGACTACCGCGGCGACCTGTTCGGCGGAATCTACATGACCCAGGCCCGCGCCGCCACCCTCGGCGACGGGCACACGCTTGTCAACATGGACGTCGGCATCACCCGCGAGATCCTGTCGCGGGTGGACACGGTGTATCTGCCAGCGACGGACACGCTGTCGCTTGACCCGATCGTTGCCGCAGGCGAGGCGGCGCTGCTGCGGGAGTTCGCCGAGCACGGCGGGAAGCTGATCATCCAAGGGGACTGGGGACACTACCGTGGCCCCCGGTACAACACCGTGGCGGAGCAGTTCGGGGTGCGGTATGTGCCGGCGGTCGGTACGGTACATGGGGCGCTCGGCCTGAGCGGTGAACTCAACGGGCTGACGAGTGGCCCCTATGGCGTCGCCACTGACATTCCAGCGTTGTACATGGCGACGCTCGAAGTGGGAGCGACTGCGGGGCGAGTCATTCTGGAATTCAGTGACCAGATCTCGCTGTACGCGCTGAATCGCGAAACCGGCTGGTCGGGAGGAGGAACCGTCATTTTCCTCGGCGACGTGAACCACTTCGAGGACATCGACGGCTGGGAGCTTCACGCCCCGATCCTCTGGCGCAACATGATGTCCATGCCGAGCGTGCCGCTGCCGGCGCCCGCCTTGGCCGCGTCGCGATGCGCGCAGCGGATGTGCTGCTCGATTCGAGACCGATTGCGCGAGGAGGCTTTGGAGAAGCGGTAGGCGGGGTAGCCCTCTCCCCTGCCCTCTCCCACGGGGCGCGGGAGAGGGAGCCGGCGCGGGCTGCGCCCGGCGTTTTCGATTTCTGCGCGAGGCTCGCCGCGCCGCTGGTGGGCTGCCGGCGGGCCGCATCGAACACCGATGTCGCAAGGCCGACATCGGTGGCACGTGGCGCCGTGGCGCCGGGTGGCGTGAGACAGGGTCAGCCGCCGCTGCGGACCATCGTGACGCTCTGGCCGGTGTCGGGGTCGGTGAGAATGAGGTCGCCGCCGCGGAGGCGGGCCTCGTAGATGCGGGTGGCGCGGGCGCCCTCGAACTCCAGGTTCTTGCCGGACTTGGACCACGAGCCGCTGTCGGACATGTCGCGGCCGCCCTCGGTGACCTCGGCGGAGTAGGTGCCGTTGTCGCGGAAGGTGACTTCGGCGACGGAGAAGCCTTCCGGCGGCTGGCCGGTGGCCTCCCACGTGCCCACGAGATTGGAAGAGCCGGCGCAGCCGCCGAGCAGGGCGGCGGCGGCGAGGATGGTCAGGGCGGATCGTTTCATTGGTCGGTCTCCTTTCGGCTTGGTTATCGGCGATGGAGCGGCCGACTCGCCAGCCGGAGGGCGTACGCTGGGGAATGCCGAGCCTCGATCAACTCAAGCGGCTGCTGGAAGCGGAGCCGGACGACACGTTCCTGCTTTACGGGCTGGCCCAGGAGTACGCGAAGGCGGGGCAGACGGCGGAGGCCATCGCGGCGTATGACCGGGTGATCGCCCTGGAGCCCGGGCACGGGTACGCATATTTCCACAAGGCCCGGGCGCTGGAGGAGGCGGGACGGGAGGCGGAGGCGGCGGAAATCCTGCGGGCCGGGCTGGCCGCAGCGCGCGCCGTGGGGGACGAGAAGGCGGCGGGTGAGATTGCCGCGTATCTGGATGAACTGGGTTGACGCGGCTTCCAGATGGCGGGGGGGACCGCGATGGCCAGGCCGGCCGGGCGGCGGTCGAGGCCGCTACCATGGCCCGCGATTGAGGGGGCGCCGCGAGACGGGCGCCGAGAGGGGGCGGAAGGAAGCGGCATGACGGGTCCCGGGCCTATCCGGTTCGCACTGGCGGTGTCGGCGGCGTCGGCGGCAACGCTCTGCGGGTGCTACTCGCAGTACAACGACACGCCGCGGATCGGGGGCGTGGTGGATGTGCACGATGTGGATCCGGCGACGCCGAAGGTTCCGGCGAAGGGCCGTGCATCCGTGATGACGATCGACCGGGATCGCTGGCCGGCCCAGGTGTTTTTCGTGCCGGACAGCGCGGTGGTGACCGCGCCGGCGTATGCGCCGCTGCGCGGCTGGACGGGGGCGAGCGCCCGGCAGCGGGGAGAGGCGCCGGGCACCATCGACGCGGTGACCGTGGACACCGAGGAAGACGAGACACTGGAGGCGCTGCTGATCCCCCTGGCGACGCTGTACGACCTCGTGGCGATCGTGCCGCGGGCGTTCTTGTGCACGTGGCCGACGACGCCGACGGTGAATCCGCGGGCGAGCTACGAGCGTTCGCCGTCGCGCTGGGCCGATGGGCCGCCGCAAACGGGGACGGGGGCGTCGCCGGAGGCTGCAGAGCGTGCGGACCGGGAGTTCCGGGAGCGATTCGGCGAGGCGCTGCTGCTGGATGCGCGAGAGCGGCGGCCGACGCCGGCGCCGGCGCCAAGGGAGACCACAGGTGGCGTTTCCGGGTGATTCGGGGGGCCCTGGCGGAGCGGGGGGGCCGCGCCCGGGGCTGGAAGTGGATGTGGCGGAGGCGGCCCGGCTGCTGGAGGGCGGGGCGCCGCTGCTGGATGTCCGGGAGGGAGTGGAGTTGGAGCGCGCGCACATCGAGGGCGCAGCGCACATCCCGATGCGCGAGGTCGAGGAGCGGCTGGATGAGGTCGAGGAGCTGGCGGAGGGCGCCCCGGCGCTGCTGGTGATATGTCATCACGGGCAGCGGTCGCTGCGGGCGACGCTGGCGTTGCAGGCGATGGGTGTCGCCTCGGCGCGTTCGGTTGCGGGGGGGATCGACCGCTGGTCGGTGGAGGTGGATCCGCGCGTGCCGCGGTACGTTCAGGCCCGATAAAGGATGGCGAGGGTCGCGAAGGGGAAAGGAGGCGCCGGACGGTAGAGAATTGTTCGGGCGGCAGCGTCGCCGGGGCGAGAAAGCCGGAAAATGTCCGCGGATTGCCCGAAGACGGCGCAGAAATGTGTTAGACTGCTTTCAGTTTCGGTTTCTGAGCAGCGAGAGAGCTGGGCTTTTACACCAATAGACAGCGAGGAGCGAGTTATGCCTCAGAGGTTCAGGAGTGGGGCGGCCATCGCCGCCGCAGTGCTTGCGGCGAGCGCCGGAAGCGCCTTCGGTCAGTGTTACGCCGACTGCGATGGCAGCGGCGGGCTGGATTTCTTTGACTTCCTGTGTTACCAGAACGAGTTCGCCGCGGGGACGGCGTACGCGGATTGCGACGACAGCGGCGGTCTGGACTTCTTCGATTTTCTGTGCTTCCAGAACGAGTTCGCGGCTGGATGCCCGTCGGGCGATGTGACCGGGGCCGAACTGGCCGCGATCACGCTGGACGCGTACCCGCACGTCGATTACGTGCAGGCGTACAACCGGACGCAGGGCGTGATGATCGCGCTGGATCCGAACAAGCACGCGATCAGCGGCGAGGTGGATGTGTACGTGGTCGAGGCGAAGGACGCGGCCGAGTGGTCGGCGGACCCGAGCCTGGTGGACGCCCGGCTGACGGGGGTGCAGGCGATCAACTTCCCGGGCGGGACGTCCACGGAGGACAACACGTTCGAGCTGGAGTTCGCGGCGTTCCTGAGCAGCGACGCGGGCGAGCGGCTGGGCGTCGGGTACGACGTCGTGGTCGACGCGAACCGGAACGGGATGCTCGACGGCGGGGACCTGATCGACGGGCTGGGCGACGAGACGGGGTTCTTCAAGTTCAAGGATCTGACGTCGGACGGGCCGGCGGATGTGACGCGCGTGGCGACGTACACGGTTGCGTTCGCAGGAATTCCCTCGACGCACGACGAGCAGCGGCTGAGCTATCCGACGGACATCGCCAGCCGGTCGAACGTGCCGGTGGTGATCATCAGCCACGGCAACGGCCAGCAGTACGTCTGGTATGACTATCTGCATGACCTGTTCGCGAGCCACGGCTGGGTGGTGATGAGCCACCAGAACAACACGGTGCCGGGCATCGAGGCGTGCTCGGAGACGCAGCTGCGGCACACGGACTACTTCTTCGGGAACCTCGCGACGATCGCGGGGGGCGCCCTGAACGGGAAGATCGACAAGAGCAAGACGGTGTGGATCGGCCACAGCCGCGGCGGCGAGGGCGTCGCACGGGCGATCGACAAGATCTTCGACGGGACGTACAACCCGGTCAACTACGATCTTTCGGACATCGTGCTGGGCTCGAGCATCGCGCCGACCGACTTCCTGCTGACGGCGAACTCGAACCCGCACGACGTGTACTACCACCTGATCGCCGGCTCGGCGGACGGTGACGTGAACGGCGGGCCGACGACGCCGATCGTGCAGTACTGGTCTCTGTACGAGCGCGCCGAAGAACGGCGGGTGAACACGTACATCCACGGCGCCGACCACAACGACTTCAACTGCTGCGGGTTCAACGACTTCCGAGGCCCCTTCGGCACGGAGATCGGTCGGCCCGAGGCGCAGCAGGCGGCGATGGTGGCGTGGCACGTGCTGGTGCAGGATGCGGTCTACGGCAATCCCGCCGCGCTGGAGTACGTCCAGCGTCAGCAGGAGAGCACGACGCCCGAGGGTGTGAAGCTCGAGACGATCGTGGACCACGAGTACAAGTACTTCGAGGACAAGTTCGTCATCGACGACTTCCAGACCAACCCGTCCACGGCCCAGAGCAGCTCTGGCGGTACGGTCTCGTTCAGCGTCAGCAATTACGTCGAGAACCGCCTCGACGACAATAACACCAGCTTCACGTGGCTCGCCAGCGACCCGATGAACGGGATGACCCGCGGGGACAACCCCGCTGATCAGACCCGCGGCATCGTGTTCGACTACCAGTCGGACGCCTTCCTCGAGTTCAGCGTGCAGGCCGGTGGCCGTGACTTCACCCAGTTCGGCTACCTCTCGTGGCGGGCGTGCCAGAACACCCGCCACCCGGACACGACGTTCTTCCTCGGTGAGCAGGTGTACGAGGTGACGGTCGAGGACGGCTCGGGCGCCACCAGCACGATCCGGATCGACGCCTACGGCGCCGGTCACGAGGAGGTCTATCAGCGCACCGGCGACGGCACCGGCGCGGGCTGGGGCAACGAGTTCGAGACCATCCGCATCAACGTCAACGATTTCGGTCGCGATGCGAGCGGCGTCGACCTGACGGACATCCGCTCGGTGCGCTTCGACTTCGGGGTGTCGCACGGGACCGCTCGCGGGCGTCTCGGCTTCGATGATGTGGAACTCACTGTGAACTGAGCCGCGGAGCGGGCCATTGCCCGCGCCGCTACGCACACCAACGACCTGGTTTTCAGGAACGAGAGGAAACGCAGAGATGAACGTTTTCAAGACCCTTGCAGCCGCGGCCCTGGTCACCACAGTGGCGATCGCCGCGCCGCCGGCCGTCCCCGCGACGCCGGCCCCGGTTCAGGACATCGTGTACGCCCGCGCCTTCACGCTCGAGGAGGGGTTCACCCACCTCTGGCGGGTGGAGCAGCCCGAGGTCACCAGCGGGTACATTGTGGTGCTCAAGGTCAACCCCGACCTCGTCTATCCGCGTCAGACCGCGGAGCCGGTGCTCTACGTCGGCGACCAGACGGCGCAGCGCCTCAACGTCGGGTACCGCTCCGGCCACGTCGTGGCCATCGTCCCCGGCGCCCTCGAGGGCGAGCAGAAGCTCGACCTGAGCAAGGCGCAGATGTGGTTCGGCACGCCCGAGCTGCCCGAGCGCGTCGATGCCGAGCGCATCGCCGAGGAGAAGGCGCTGGCCACCCGGGCCGGCGTCAAGCCCTTCGACGCGGCGAAGATCGAGGCCCTGCTCACCAAGAGCGGGGGCACGCTGGCGGAGCCGGACATGGCCCGCATCCTCGATGATGTCGCGAACCTCATCGACAAGTACAGCCCGCAGGAGGCCGAGCTGGCCACCGGCTATCGCGCCAGCAGCGCGCCCGCCGGCAACTGAATCCGCGGCTGATCAGCACTGATCTGAGGGGCGGGCCGGGTTGGCCCGCCCCTTTTCTGTTCCGGCTTTGCGCATCGGGCGCGGGCGTGATCGACATTCGTTCGGGTCGGGCGGGAATCTTCGGCGCTGGCGCGCTGCGCTGGGGGCGGAACCGGTTACACTCTGCGGATTCGTCGGAAGCGAGAGTCCGCATTTTCCTTCAACGCGAGGAGCGAAGCATGTCCCGGAGGCAGAGGAGAGGGGCCGCGCTGGTGGCGGCGGTGACGCTGGCGGCAGGCGCCGGCAGCGCGCTCGGTCAGGAGTGCTACGCCGACTGCGATGGCAGCGGCGAACTCGATTTCTTCGACTTCCTGTGTTATCAGAATCTGTTCGCCGCGGGAGATCCCGAGGCCGACTGTGATGGCTCGGGGGATCTGGACTTCTTCGACTTCCTGTGCTTTCAGAACGAGTTTGCGGCCGGGTGCGCGGGGGGCGAAGCGCTCGGCGCGGAGCTTGCGTGCATCCCGCTCGACGACTATCCCCACGTGGACTATGTCTCGGCCTTCGACCCCGGCGAGGCCGTTCACGTCGGCCTTGACCCCGTGCTCCACCCGTTCACCGGCGACGCCGACGTCTACATCGTCCACGCGAAGAGCGCTGCCGAGTGGGCCGCCGATCCCTCGCTCACCGATGCGCGCCCCTCCGGCGGGCAGTCCGTTACATTCCCCGGCGGCTCGTCAGTCGCCGACAATACCGTGAGCCTCGGCGGCTCGGCGACGATTCAGGTGGACGCCGGCGAGCGACTCGGCGTCGGATATGACCTGGTGATCGATGTGAATCGCAACGGCGAACTCGATGGCGGCGATCTCATCGACGGTCTCGGCGACGAAACCGGCTTCTTCAAGTTCAAGGACCTGACGACGCTGGGCCCGGTGGGGCGGACGCGCGTCGAGACCTACCCGGCGATCTTCCCGGGCATCGTCTCTGGCCGGGAGCAGCAGCGGTTGACATATCCGAGCGATATCGGGAGCCGCACGGATGTGCCGGTGGTGATCATCGG
>CAYMJK010000007.1:0-5879 GCA_964390535.1 uncultured Phycisphaeraceae bacterium
TCGCCGAAGGCGCTCCAGAAGGCGAGCATCCGGCGGACGGCGGTCCCGACCGCGTGGGCGCGCCCGTAGTCGTCGGCGCCGGCGCTGCTGATGGCCAGGGTGAGCGCGCGCGGCGCCGCGCCTTCCAGCGCTGCCCAGTCCGCGGCAAGCTCGGTCACCGCCTGGTCCGGCCAGTGCGCGGGCATCGACATGACGACCCCGCCCAGGCTGGAAACCCCGGGCGCCAGGGCCGCAAGCTCCTGGTCCGCCGGCCACGGGGCCACCAGCGACGGCTGCGGCAGGATCCCGCCGAGGGCGTCGCGGGCCGCGGTGAGTTCGGTGGAGAGGTCGGCGTTGAAGTACAGCCCGCGATCCCCGGCGGCGCCGACCTGCCAGTGCGCTGCCACATGGCCATAGCGCTCCAGCAGCGGGAGCAGGGCGCTGCGCCACAGCTCGCTGTCGCGCCCGAAGAGTTGCAGCGGCTGGCGGGGGGTCAGGCGGGCCGCGCCGGCGATCTCCTGCGGCAGGCGGGCGAGCGCCAGCGTGATCTCCTGCCACTGGATCGCCAGGGCGTCGATGAGCGGGCTCATCGCGCTGAGGAAGCTGTCCATGCCCTCGTCAGTAAGCGACTCATTCCAGACCGGCACGCTCACGGCGCCGACGCCGGCGCGGCGCACAAGCTCGGCAAACTCTCCGCGCATCGCGCGCGGCAGGTCGGTCGCGATGAGGCCGAAGCGGGCCCGGTCGGCCGAGCGCGGGGCGTCGCCCGGGATGACGCCGGCGCCCGACCGGCCGGCGCGGGCGCCGCTGGCGGTGTAGCGCGAGGGATCGGGGATCCAGATGAAATCGACGTAGGAGGCGCCGACGATGCGGTCCTCTGTCAGGATCTCCAGCGTGGCGCGATACCAGCCGAGATCCTGCAGCCCCGGCGTCCAGCGCACGCTGCTGCGCCCGGCCGAGAGCGGCTGCTCGCGCTGGTCCACGATGACGCCGTCGATGTCCTGCACGACGATGCGCGTGCGCAGCAACTCGCCGGTGAGGTCGCGCACGAGCACATCCAGCGTCGGCGTCTCGCTGGCCAGGATGATGTTGGCGGGGGCGCCGGTCGAGATCTCGATGCGCGGGAACTGCGAGATGATCACGCTGTCGAAACTGGCGTAGCCGGAAAAGTCCTCCAGCCAGACCTGGTGCGCGCCCAGCGTCGGCGGCTGGAACTGCTCGGGCTGGCGCAGTTCCAGATCGACCTGCAGAAACGCCGCCTCCGGCTGGTCGCCCTTGAGCAGCACGCTCACGGTCGTCCACTCCGATGCGAGGATCGGCGCCGAGCGGACCTCGGCGCCTTCGATCGGGGCGCCCGCCTCGTCCAGCAGCCGGCCGACCAGGAATGCGCGCGCATGGCGGAGCCCCTCGGTGCGCACCTGCGCCTCGATCATGTAGTCGGCCCCGCTCAGCGCCGGCGCTGCCGCGGGATCCAGGCGCAGACCCACGCTTCCCCCGCCGGTCGGCAGGCGGACCGAGCCGGCGCCTTCCGCGGCAGGCGTCTGGAAATCGAGCCGGGCGAAGTTGTCCAGCGGGAAGCCGGGGCGGACGTGGTCGGCGGATCGTGCTGGGCTCGGAACCAGAGCGCCGGCAACTCGGGGACGACCGGGTCGTGGGTCTCGAAGTCGAAGGTTCGGACGATCCGGCGGGCCGCCTCCGGGCGCCGGGCGTCCGGGGAGTCGGGGAGGGGGCCGGATTCCGCGGCGCCGGGCCGCACGGGGGTGGTTTCGATCAACTGCCCGCCGCAGAGGCCCGGGGCGGCGGCGATGATGGCGCCGGCGAGGATCGGAATGGCGCGCGCGCGGGGCATTGCACTGGTATCGGCGGCTGCGCCTGCGCCGCTGAAACGGCCGGAGTATGCTCGCCGATGCCCGAGCACCCACCCCTCCCGGCGCCCCTGCCCCATGTCCCGTATCGCCCGCTGGAGCCGCGCGAGGCGCCCGAGGACGCCGCCAATCGCTTCTACGAGGTGATGCGCGTGCGCCGGAGCGTGCGGATGTTCTCTGACCGGCCGGTCTCGCGGGAGGTGATCGAGCGGGTGATCCTGACGGCGGGGACGGCGCCATCGGGCGCGCACAAGCAGCCGTGGCGATTCGCAGCGGTGAACGATCCGGGGCTGAAGCGGCGGATCCGCGAGGCGGCGGAGGCGGAGGAACGCGCGTTCTACGAGCGCCGGGCCAATCCTGAGTGGCTTGCCGATCTGGCGCCGCTGCAGACGGGGCCGGAGAAGCCGTTCCTGGAGGCGGCGCCGTGGCTGATCGTCGTCTTCAAGCTCGTGAAGACGGATGATGGGCGGCAGGTGTATTACGTGAACGAGTCGGTCGGCATCGCGACGGGGCTGCTCATCGCGGCGATTCATCACGCGGGGCTGGTCACGCTCACGCACACCCCGAGCCCGATGGGCTTCCTGGCGCGGGCTCTGCGCCGCCCGGCGCACGAGCGTCCGTTCCTGCTGCTGCCGGTGGGGTATCCGGCGGAGGGGGCGACGGTTCCGGAGCTGGAGCGGAAGGCGCTGTCGGACATACTTGTGTGGAATGTGGATGAATGAATTGAACCACAGAGGCACAGAGGGCACGGAGGGGGATCTGTGTTCAGAAGCGGAAGCGTCCAGTCGGGGTGGGCGCCGATCGCCAAAGAACCGCGCGCCTCCGCCGGGCGCCACACAACTCCTCCTCTGTGCCCTCTGTGCCTCTGTGGTTCAATTGCTTCACGAGGACCTTCCGGTCAGGCGGTTGAAGCGGGTAGTGGCGAAGTAGACCATTGCGAGGCCGGCGAGGATCTGGGCGGCGCTGGCTGCCGCGGCGATGGCGGTGAAGCCGGCGGTGGTGACGGTCCAGTCCACGACCTCGTATGTCCCGTCCCTGGGGCCCCATTGGCTGAGACCGCCCTCGAGCGCAAAGCCGAGCATCGCGGGCGGGAAGTTCATGAGGTTCAACTGGGCCAGGAGCTCGGCGAGACGATTGCCGCCGGGCAGGACCCAGGCGATCATGCCGATCATGAGCCACGTGGCCAGCCAGAGCACGATGGCGGCGCCGAGGTTCCAGATCGCCGCGACCGTCGTCCGCTTGAAGAGCATGCTCATGAGCAGCCCGCTGCCGCTGAGCAGCACGATCGGTCCGGCGACGATGATGATGATGTGCAGCAGCAGGATCGGCGGCGCCCATCCGCCGATGGCGGCGAGGCCGAAGTTGCCCACGAGCACGCTCAGCAGCAGCCACTGCCGGCGCAGGGTGCCGAGGAACTTGCCGCCGAGGATCTGGCGCGGCCGCAGGGGCGTGGTGAGCAGCGTGTCCCACGATCCGGCCTCGCGCTCGGCGCCGACGGCGCCGGTGGTCATGAGCGCGGCCTGCAGCATGGCGCCGCCGACGCAGATGATCGCGATCGGCCAGTGCACACCCTCCTCGCCCGGGCCGTAGCGGATCCACAGAAACGCGGGGCCGCCGTAGGCGACGAGCATCGCCCCGATGAGCTTGCGCCGCGAGCCGAGCGAGACCTGCCGCAGTTCGCGCCACAGCACCGGGGCGTCGCCGACCTCGCGGCTGCGTCGCTCCGAGCCGCGGGTTCGCAGGCCCGACTCGACCATCTCGCTGCGGTTCGTCGTGCGCAGCAGCAGCCAGAGCCCGGTCGCCAGGGCGGCGCCGATCAGCATGACCACCACGAGCGCCAGCGCCACCGTCACGCCTGCCACAGCGCCGAAGGCGCCGGCGCTGAGGAGCCACGCCCCGCCCGCGAGCGCCCCGACGGCGAGGATCGCAAGCGTGCGCACGGTCCGCTGGCGCCGGCGGATCAGCCGCAGCGCATCGGCCAGCAGACCGCCGGCGCCGGTCCCGCCGGACGCCTCCGCGAGCATCACGCGGCGCAGCGCGACGGTGGCGACGCCCGTCGCCAGGGCGGCAAGCGCGACGCTGTAGAGCGCGTTGGCCGCCCACACCGGCACTGTCACCGTCAGCGCGCCGAGCGGCACGGTGATCACGCCGAGAAACCCGAACGCCGCCGGCTCCTGCACCGCGAACAGCGCCGCCGGCGCGCAGGTCGACATGATCAGGTCGCCCGGCGGGGCGCTGAAATCCGTCACGACCATCCAGACCAGTATCGGCCCGACCATCACCAGCGCCATGGTCACGATGGCGAAGAGCATCGCCGTCGTGCCGCGCGTGTGCCAGATGGAGTACATCAGGCCCAGGGCCGCCCCGAGCAGCGCCGTCGAGAGCGCGATCACCATGGTCGCCACGATCGTCATCGCCGGCACGCCGCCGAACAGCCGCACCGCCAGCAGCAGGGGCGCCGCCAGCAGCGCCAGGATCACGAACTGCACGATGCGGCTCGTCAGCTTGCCGATGACGATGTGCAGGCTCGACATCGGCGTGGTCATCAGCGTCGGCAGCGTGCGGGCCCGCTTCTCGTCGGCGATGGCGCCCCCGGTGAGCGCCGGGCCCACCAGCGCCATCGCGATGAGCGTGAACCAGCCGATGGTGGAGGTCACGATCGGGGCGATCTGCTGCAGCGACTGCGCCATCGCCACGCCAGAGCGCCCACCCGAGGCGCCGCTCCACGAGCCGGCGAACGCGAGCGAGACGACGAGCAGCAGGACGATCGCGTACAGAAACCGCAGCAGGTACGGCCCCCGCCGGCGCCCTGCGCCGATCACCTCGCGCTGAAAGATCGGCCCGGCGAGCAGCCGCCCGGGCGCCCCCACCGCCCCCACGACCGCCCCCACGACCTCCCCCACCGCTGCCCCCACCCGAGTGCCAGCGCCGCGCCTCACTGCACCGCCCCCTTCGTGAGCGTCATGAAGGCGTCCTCCAGCCGCACGCGCCGCGGGTTGACCGCGTCGATGCGCGCGCCCAGGGCGATCAGCCGCTCGACGATGAAGTGCCGCCCGTGGTCGCCTGGTGTCAGTTCGATGACGATCCCGCCATCCTCCGCGTGCGCACGCGCGATGCGGGCGTCGCCCTCCAGCCCGAGCGCGATCTGCGCCAGGTCCGCCCCCGGCTCCAGCCGCACCTCCACCTGCAGGCCGAGCCCGGCGCCGCGGAGGGCGTCATCCACCGACCCGGCGTAGACGAGCTTGCCGCGCTCGATGATGCCGATCGAGTCGCACAGCTCCTCCAGTTCGCCGAGGATGTGCGAACTGACCATCAGGCTCTTGCCCATGCGCCCGAGTTCCGCCAATAGGGAGCGCATCTCGATGCGGGCCCGCGGATCCAGCCCGCTCGCCGGCTCGTCCAGCAGCAGCACCTTCGGCTCGTGGATGAGCACGCGGGCGACGCCGAGCCGCTGCGTCATGCCGCGGCTGAGCGTGTCCACCATGGCGTCGCGCTTACCGGTGAGGTCCGTCAACTCGAGGACGCTGTCGATGACGGCCCTGCGCCGGCGCCGCGCGACCCCGAAGGCGGAGGCGAAGAACTGCAGATACTCGCTGACCGTCAGGTCCTCGTACATCCCGAGAAAGTCGGGCATGTACCCGATGATCCGCCGGATCTTCTGCCCGTCCGTGCGCACATCCATGCCATCCACACGCGCCTCGCCCTCGTCCGGCCGCATCAGGCAGGCGAGGATCTTCATCGTCGTGCTCTTACCCGCGCCGTTGGGGCCGATGAACCCGAAGATCTCCCCCTCGCCGATCGACAGGGAGAGGTCGTCCACGGCGACCAGCGACCCGAATCGCTTCGTCAGGCCCTTGATCTCGATCACTGCGCGCTCCCGATCGGTATGACGATGCGATACACCCTGTTGACCTGATATTCGGAATCCCAGGTGATCGATACCGCCGGCTCGATGCTGACCGTCTCGAGATAGAGCACGGCGAAGCGCCCGGAGGCGAGGAGCCGGTCGATGGTCTCGCCGCGCTGCCGGGCGCC
>CAYMJK010000008.1:0-4996 GCA_964390535.1 uncultured Phycisphaeraceae bacterium
GCGATCACCAGCACGATTGCCCTTGCGATCGCGCTGCTGGTGCGCATCGTGACGTGGGTACTCTCGGTTCCGGCGTACTGGGAGATCGTCGGGTGGTCGCTCGCGGGCGCCGCCGTGCTCAGCGCGATCCTGTGGAGCGTGCTCCGCCGGGCCCGCGGGATCGACCTGGCCCGCGAGGTGGACGAGCGTGGGGATCTGCGCGAGTCGCTGAGCACCGCGATGTGCGTTGCCGACCGCCCCGACGGCTGGGCGAAGGTCGTGGTCGAGATGGCGCGGCAGAAGGCGGCGTCGCTGAACGTGCGCGCAGTCACGCCCATCGAGGCGCCGCGGCTGTGGCCGGCGCCGGTCGCGATGGTCATGGCGCTTGCCATCATCTGGGTGGCGCTGCCGGGCAAAGGCCTGGACCTGCTCGGCCGGCTCAAGGCCGCCGAGCAGGAGCAGCAGCGCGAGGAGCAGTTGCAGCAGGCGAAGTTCGAAGCGAAGAGCGCCGACGAACTCATCAAGCAGATCGCCCGCGAGGCCAATCTCGATCTCGAGGAGGAGCCGGGCGAGGAGAACGACGGCTCGAAGCCGGAAGCCACCGATCCCGACGCCCTCCTCCGCGGCGCCATGAAGAAGCTCACCGACCTGCAGGATCAGCTTGCAGAGTCCGAGGAGCAGGCCCAGCAGCGGCTGGATGCGGCCAAGGAGCAGTTGCGCAAGATCAAGCAGCCCGGCCCCGGACCGCTGGACAACTTCGCCCGCCAGTTGCAGCGCGGCGACTTCAAGGCCGCCCAGGAAGCTCTGAAGGAGGCGATGGAGAAGCTCGAATCCGGCGACATGGATGCCGAGGCGAAGGAAGCCCTCAAGGAGCAACTCGAGAATCTCGGCGGGCAGCTCGAGAAGCTCGCCGAAGATCGCGCTGACCTCGAGAAGGCCCTGCAGGAGTCCGGCATGAGCGCCGAGCAGGCCGAGAAGGCCGCCGGCATGACGCCCGAGCAGTTGCAGCAGGCTCTCCAGAACATGGAGAACCTCACCGAGGAACAGAAGCAGCAGTTGCAGGAGATGGCCGAGGCGGCGCAGTCCGCCAGCGAGCAATGCAACGGCATGGGCGCGCAGATGATGCAGATGGCCCAGAGCATGGGCGCCGGCGAGGGTCAGCAGGGCCAGGTCGGCGAAGGCATGGAGGGCCTCGCGGGCATGCTCAGCAGCATGGAGATGATGGAGTCCGAACTCGGAGGCCTGAGCGCCGCGATGCAGAGCGCCCAGATGCAGATGGCGTCGCTCAGCCAGTGCATGGGCGGCTCGCCCTCCCCCTACGGCGATCCGAACCGGATGGGCCAGTGGCAGGCGGGCGACCAGAAGAACATGGGCTGGGGCTCCGGCGGCGCCGGCCGGTCACAGGGCGGGCGCAACGTCGAAGGCAACGACGCCGACGCCACCCAGACCAAGGTTCGCGAGACGACCAACCTCAAGGCAGGCCAGATCGTCGGCCAGCGCCTGGTCTACGACAGCCAGATCATCGGCGAGTCGCGGGCTCAGTTCAGCGACGCCGCCGTCGCCGCCCGCAGCGTCGCCGCCGAGGAAGTCCAGAACGGCGTCGTGCCGCAGGAATACCAGGATGCCGTCCAGGCCTATTTCGGCCGGCTGGAAGCGATCGCCAAGGTGACGCAGGGCGCCGGCGAGACCGAGCCGGCGCCTTCCGGCGGCAACTGACGGATGTCACGCGGAGGCGCGGAGGACGCGGCGGGGAGAGTTGGCGCTCTCGACGACGTGACCGCGCCGGCATCTCCGCGCCCCCCGCGCCTCCGCGAGAGATGACTCCATTTGCCGAATCGTCGCTCATGGCGCGGGCGCCTCCACCGAAGCGTCTGCAAGCGCCTCATCGCGTGACATTTGTGCCGCGGCGACGACGAGCCCGCGGACCACGAGCGTGAAACGCTCCGCATCCAGCGTCTCGATCGTGTCAGTCGGCGTGTGGTAGTGCTCACTGCGAAAATTCGCGGTGTCGCTGATGATCACCGCGGGGGCGCCGATCGCCAGGAACGGCGCGTGGTCCGAGCGCAGCATGTCCGGCGGGGCGAACGGGAGGAAGTCGGCGACGAGCACCTTGAGCTCCGGCGCCCCCGCCTGCATGAGCAGCGCCAGGCGCTGGCTGAACTCGCGATGCCGGAGGATGCCGCCCATCGCGATGAAGTCCCCGGCCGTGGGCGGCTCGAACACGCCCTCGATCGCGCGGATGGGGCTCTGCTGGCTCCCCGGCTCGTCGGTGAAGTAGCCGAGCATGTCGAGGCTCGCCATGCCGACGATGCGCTCGCGCTGGCGATCGAGGCCCTCGGCGACGTAGTACCGCGAGCCGATGAGGCCCGCCTCCTCGATGTTGAAGAGCATGAGGCGGAGCGTGCGCCGCCGCGGCTGGTCCTTCAGCAGCCGCGCCATCTCCAGGATCGCCGCCACGCCGGTGCCATCATCGTCGGCGCCCGGGGCGCCGCGCACGGCATCCAGGTGCGCGCTGAAGAGGATCACCTGCGCGCGCGCATCGGCGCCCGGTTCGGCAGACGCCGCTTCGGCGCCCTGCTCGTCGTGCGGCGTCGGCGGGAGGTCCACCCAGATGTTGCGGAAGCGCGGGCGGGCCTGCACATCCTCCGGCGTGACGCCTTGCTCGCGATCGGGCGAGACGACGCGGCGGCGCCGGGCCGGCCAGGGGATCTCCTGGGTCTGCGGCGTGAGGCCCATCGCCTCGAAGCGGGCGATGACGAGCTTTTCGGCATCCAGCAGGCCCTGCCAGTGGGCCTCATCACCCCAGCCGGATCGGGCAGTGGGCAGATCCCGGATCGTCTGCATCAGGCGCTCGGAATCGACCTGGTCGGCGAGCGCGAGGACCTCCGGCGCCGCCGGCGCGGGCGGGGCTTCGGCGGGCGCCTGGGCGACTACGTGGCTGGATGCCGCCAGCATGCAGGCGAGCGCGATCCAGCAGACGAGGGCGGGGAGTCTCATGCCATCAGGGTACGGGAGCCCCGCGGGGCGGGTCGTGGGGCGGGCTCTCGTGGGGCGGGTCATCGTGGCCGAGCAGCGCGGCGCCGATGATGCCGGCGTCGTCGCCGAGGCGGCTGGCTTCGATCCGCAGCTCGGCAAGTTCGGGGGGGAAGATGTCGCGGCGGGCCCGCTGCTGGACGATGTCGATGAGATCGCGACCCATGGCCTCGACGAGGCTCCCGCCGAGGATGATGCGCTGGAGCGAGAGCAGCGTGACGACGCTGGCGATGGAGGCGCCGAGGAGTTCCATCGCGCGGGTGATCACGCCGACAGTCAGTTCATCGCCGTCGCGGAACGCGGTGGCCATCGCGGCCGGGGTCAGAGGGCGGCTGAAGTCATCGGTGAGTTGGCGCAGGCGCGTCGGGGCGCCGTCCGCGGCGGCGCCCAGAAGTTGCTTGACGATGACACCGCGTGAGGTGAGATGCTCGACATGGTTGCCGCCCTCGGGACCGTCCGGGAAGAGGATCATGTGGCCGATCTCGCCGGCGGTGCGCATGGCGCCGAGGTAGAGGCGGCCGTCGAGGATCAGCCCGCCGCCGACACCGGTGCCGACCCAGACGCCGAGCAGATCGCGCTCTCGGACGGCGGGGCCGAAGGTCCACTCGGCCCATGTCGCGGCGTTGACATCGTTCTCCAGGCGCAGGCGGCGCCCCAGGCGCGCGCGCAGCAGGTCGGCGAAGGGGACATCGCGCCAGCCGAGATTCGGGGCGGAGAGGATGAGCCCGGTGGCGGGCTCGATCGCGCCTGCCGCGGCAACACCGACCCCGGCTGCGCCCTCGACGGAGCAGCCGGCCTGTGCCGCGGCGTCGCGGATGGCGTCTGCGACGGCGTCTGCGACGGCTTGGGGTGTGGAGGGGGACGGCGTGAGCCGGCGGACGCTGCACAGAAGTGAGCCATCGGGCGCCACGACGCCGGCACGCAGGCCGGTTCCGCCGAGATCGACGCCGATGAGCGGGGCAGCTGTCATGCCGATGGGCCCGGCCTTCCGGGCGAGGCGGCGCGACGGCGGGAGGTCGAAGTCGCAGAAGTCGTGGCGATGGTGGTTGCTATCGCCGCGCCCGGGGCGACCAGGGGCGCAAGCCGACTCGCGAGGGCGCCGGCCTGCTCGGGCTCGCAGATGATGAACATGGCGCTGCCGCTGCCGGTGATGTGCACCGGGAGATTGATTTCAGCTCGAATCGCTGTGCGCAGCGCGACGAGCCGGGGCTCGACCGCTTCGGCGGCCTCGGCGAGATCGTTGAAGAGGCAGCGGCCAGCGTCCGCGAGCGCCTCGGCCGGGTTGGCGACGAGCGCGCTGCTGGCGTGGTCGAGAAATGCGCCGGGCTCCAGATCGTCGAAGGCTCGATAGACATCCGGCGTGGCACAGCCGAAGTCCGGGGTGATGAGGATGAGTTCCGCCCGCGGGGCCTCGCAGCGCTCGATGTGATCGGCGAAGCCGGTGACGAGCGCGGGGCGCGGCGGGCTGTGCGGATCCTCGTCGATGAAGAAGGCGACGTCGCTGCCAAGCGTGGCGGCGATCTCGCGCAGGCGCGCCGGCCCTAGGCCAAGGTCGAAGGCGCCATCAAGGAGTTGCAGCACGGTGGCGGCGTCCGACGAGCCGCCGCCGAGCCCGGCGCCGGCGGGGATGCGCTTGCGGATGGTGATCGCACAGAGGCAGGAGGCGCCGGTTTCGGCTTCGAGCGCTTCGCGAGCCCGCCAGGCGAGGTCGCGGGCGGGCGGCCAGTCGACGGCGGCGCCGGGGCGCAGCGGGGCATCCTCGGCCCAGCGGATGTCGAGCGCGGGCTCGGCGCCGCGGGGCTGGGGGGGGTTGGTGATGTCTTCGGCTAGGCAGTTGGGGGCAATCCACGAGGCGATGCGGTGCCAGCCGGCGCGGGGGGCGCCGGCGGGCTCGGGCGGGGCGACGGCCAGCGCCAGGTTGATCTTGGCGAAGGCGCGGGCTGTGCGCGGATCGGCCACGATCGATGGTAGAGGGCCGCCGCGC
>CAYMJK010000009.1:0-2827 GCA_964390535.1 uncultured Phycisphaeraceae bacterium
GGTGAACCGGGCGGAGCTGCCGCGATATCGCGCGCCCGACTCGCAGCGCCGCAGCTACTTCTTCGCCGAGTCAACGCCCTGCGCCCGCGCACTGCAGTTCGACGCGCTGATCCACGAGGATCTGTACCCCGGCTCGACGCCGGAACTGACCCTCTACGACACCGCATTCGAGGGCGTCGCCGATGTCAACGACCCGTCGCGCGATGTGGACCGGCTGGACATGCTCGAGACGATCGAACCGCTTGGGAAGGGGCTCTCGAGCATCCGCTCTATGGATGTGCCGCGCTACGCCGAACTCGTGAGTCACGTCTTCGGCGCCCTGAAGCTCGACCCGTCGCGTTTCAGCGCCCACCGCTGCCGCATCGACTACCCGCTCTACGGCGCCCAGGTGACGATGTCGCTGCTGCGGGAGCTTCGGAATGATGAATGATGAAGGATGAACGATGAAGGATGAGTCAGAAGCAGCCGTTGCGCTCCATGCGGTAGTCAACCCCCCGCGTGCTCTTTCATCCACTGCTCGGTCCGGCGTTGCATCTCCTCCGGCGAGACGTCCTCGACGTGCGTCGCGAGCGTCCAGGTGTGGCCGAACGGGTCCCGGATCGTGCCGGAGCGGTCACCGTAGAACTGCGTTGCAACCGGCTTGACTGACTCGGCGCCCGCCTCGACGGCCCGCGCGAACACCGCATCTACATCATCGACGTACAGCATAATGATCACCGGCGACCCACCCAGCGACGAGGGGCCGCGGTAGCCCATCTGGGGCCATTCGTCGGAGAGCATGATCGGCGAATCACCGATCTTGATCTCCGCGTGCCCGATCTTGCCGCCGGGCTGATCGATCCGCATGATCTCCGTCGCGCCGAACGCCCGCGCATAGAACTCGAGGGCCCGGGCGGCGCCGTCGATGATCAAGTACGGCGTGGCGGTGTGGTATCCATCCGGCTTCGGCTTCACGCTCATCGCTCGCTCCTTGCGCTGTGTCACCTTCGTGCCACCGATGTCGCCGCGACATCGGTGCATCGCGGTTCGCCCCACTTGCGCGCCCCTTGCGGCTACTGCCCCGGCTGCTGGGCGACCCCGATCGGTAGCCCAGGGTTGAGCATCCGCCCGAAGTCGCGGGCATCCGCGGCCAGCGCCGCCGCCTCGGCTCGTAGCGGCTGATCGAACGAGCCGACCAGCGTCCAACTGATCCCGGCGCCACCAACCTGCTCCGTGGTCAGTGGCCCGGACGCCGCCACGCCCGCCTGCTCCAGGCCCACCGGCGCCGGGCCGCTGGCGCTGCGCCACAGCGCGATCGGCGCCAGCACCGCGACTGCCGCGGCGACCCCCATGACGCCTGTTGCCACCCCGGCGCGCCAGGCCCCGGGCTCGCGGGCGGGATCAGGCTCGACGGTCGCCAGCGCGCGCGCAATGCGCTGCCGGGCGCCCCACTCGCCCGGGTCATCCGGATCGCTCGGGTCGTCCGGCGCGATGCGCAGCAGGCGGTCGGTCTCGCCGAGGGCACGCACGAAGTCGCCATCGTCGGCGGCTCGCCGGGCGAGGGGCCCGGCGGCGCCCTCGCGGCAGGATGCGGCAAGCATCAGGCGTCGCAGCGTCATGATGTCCTCTCCGGATCGTGGCCGGCGCCGCCGGCGTCTGCGAATCCCTCGGCGCCCCGGCGGCGGAGTTCTTCGGCGATGGTCGCCCGGGCCCGCAGCAGGCTGACGCGCACCGCGACGCCGCTCTTGCCCAGGGCGCTGCTGATCTGGCGCGGCTCCAGCCCCTCGACATAGCGCAGCCAGAGCACGCTCAACTGGTCGCGGCTGAGCAGGTTCTCTGCGATGCGCCAGGCCTCGCCGAACGCCCCCTGATCGCTCGTCAGGCGCAGCGCCTGCGTGCGCCGGGCGGCCTCGGTAGCGGCCCGCTGGCGATCCGGGGCAGCCTGGCGAGCCCGCTCGAGCAACTGCCCCTCGCGCCGCCGCAACTGGGACGCCTCGCGGGCGGCGATGGTGAACAGCCAGGGGCGCAGCGGGCGCCCGCGCTTGTAGGTGTGAATGCGCTGCCAGGCGCGGATCAGGGCCTCCTGGGCCGCGTCCTCGGCGTCCGAAGCGTTGCCGGTGCGCCGCAGCAGGAAGCTGCGCAGGCGCGGGTGATAGCGCGTCACGATCTCGCCGAAGGCCTCGCGCGAACCATCCTGGGCCTGTTCGGCGAGCTGCTCGTCGGTGACCGGAGGCGCCGGCGGCGTGGCGTCGGCCAGGGGCGCGGCGTCCACCACGACCGCGGGGCGAGGGCGCTCGGCCTGTGCGGCGAGGGAACTCATTGCGGGGGCGGCGCCTCCGCGGGCTCGGGCCCGGCTTCCGGGGCGGGGGCCGGCGGAACCGGAGCGCTCCACGATACCGAGAGTTCGGCGCCATCGACGCGCATCGTCAGATCATTGAGGAACCCCACCAGCGCATCGGCCCGCGCCGACTGCTTCAGCGTCATCCGGGCCCACGCCCGCAGCCCGCTGAACAGGTCGCGCAGCGAGGCCGCCTGGTCCGGGCCGGTGGCGGTGAGGCTCGCCGACAGGAAGAGGCTCTCGCCCGCTTCGCCGATGTCGATCGTCAGCCGCCGCGCCTCCTGCAGCGCCATCGCGCGCCGGCGCAGCCCGGAGAACTCGTCGATCTCCGCCGCGGCGATGAACACGACCGAGCCGGTCGCGGGGCGGGCCGTCAGCAGCGGCTCGGTGGCCTCGGCAAGCCCCGGCGCGGTCCCCGCTACCACCCGGGCGCCGGCGATCACCTCGTCGGCCGAGTCGGCGAGAACCATCGCGACACGATCGCCGGGCAGGTCCACCGTCGTCATCGCG
>CAYMJK010000010.1:0-6428 GCA_964390535.1 uncultured Phycisphaeraceae bacterium
GTGGGCGGGGATCTGGGCGTGCAGGGCGGGCTCGTCGACCATGACGCCATCGGGCGTGATCACCTTGCACGGGATCGTCTTCGCATCGCTCACGGGGGGCTCCGGGGGGCCTGAGGCGGGTGAAAATCAGGGCCCGGATGGTAGCGCGGGAGGCGGGGCGGGTCATGCGGCGGGGATGGAGCGGGGTCGGCCCGTAGGCAAAGCGGGCCGGTCGGTGGATGGGGAGTTGCGACTTGCGGGGAGGGCGCTACACTCCTCGCCCGGCGCAGCCTGCGCTGGGTCCAATCCAGAGCCGTTTTTACCACCGAGCCTGCGGCGGCCATTGGCCGGACGCCGCAATCCGGGTTGCCCGGGGCCGGTGGGAGGTGGAGACCCGATGGCCAAGAAAAAAGAAGTCATTGACCAGTTCAAGATCATGGCCCCCGGAGGGTCGGCGACGCCGGCGCCGCCCCTGGGCCCTGTGCTTGGCGCCAAGGGTGTGAACCCGGGTCAGTTCATCCAGCAGTTCAACGCGGCGACGGCGGCGCTGAACGGCAAGGTGGTGGGCGTGATCATCACGGTGTTCAACGACCGCTCGTTCACGTTCGAGGTGAAGAGCTCTCCTGCGGCGGTGCTCATCAAGGAGGCCGCGGGGGCGGAGAAGGGCTCGGGGGAGCCGAACAAGACGAAGGTGGGGACGGTGACGCGGGAGCAGGTGCGGAAGATCGCCGAGGAGAAGATGGAAGATCTGAACGCGGTGAGCGTGGAAGCGGCGATGCGGACCATCGAAGGCACAGCCCGATCCATGGGCGTCACGGTGGAGGGCTGAAGGCATGCCGAAGCTGAGCAAGCGCCGCCGGGTCAATCTGGAGCAGCACACCGAAGAGGCGATGCCGCCGGCGGGCGCGATCGCGGCGCTGAAGAAGTTCAAGGCGCCGAAGTTCGACCAGACGGTGGACATCTGCATGACGCTGGCGCTGGACACGAAGCACGCGGATCAGGCGCTGCGCGGGAGCGTGTCGCTGCCGAAGGGGATCGGGAAGACGAAGCGTGTGATCGCGTTCTGCCAGTCGGATGTTGCGCCCAAGGCGCTGGCGGCGGGGGCGATCAAGGCGGGCGGCGAGGACCTGGTCGCGGAGATCGAGGGCGGCTGGTCGGAGTTCGACGTCGCGGTGGCGAGCCCGGACATGATGCGGGTGATCTCGAAGCTGGGGCGGGTGCTGGGGCCGAAGGGGCTGATGCCCTCGCCGAAGGCGGGGACGGTGAACCCGAACGTGCCGCAGGCGGTGAAGGAGTACGCCGCGGGCAAGGTCGAGTACCGGGCCGACAAAGGCGGGAACATTCACGCGGTGATCGGGAAGATGAGTTTTCCGGAGGGCGACCTGCTGGAGAACTACGAGTACTTCGTGAACGTGATCGAGAAGGCGCGGCCATCGAGCGTGAAGGGGCCGTTCGTGAAGAAGGTGACGCTGAGCGGAACGATGACGCCGGGCGTGCGTGTGAAGCTCGCGGCGGTGGCGGAGTAAGGATCGATCGACAGGGGCCGCGCGGAGCGCGCGGACAGCCAGAAGATCCCCGCGGAGCGTGGGGTACCCGAAGGAATCAGCCATGTCCAAGCCGGTGAAGCAGATGCTGGTCCGCGACTTCGAGTCGCGATTCGAAGGGCAGGACAACGCGCTGCTGATCAGCGTGCGCGGGGTCGGGTCGAACGACACGAACGCGATGCGGCAGAGCCTGGCGAAGCAGGACATCCGGGTGACGGTGATCCGCAACAACCTGGCGCGGAAGGCCTTCGAGGGGACGGGCCTGGAGGCGCTGGCGGCGCTGCTGCAAGGGCCCAACGCGCTGGTGTACGGCGCCGAGTCGGTCGTGGATGTGGCGCGGGCGATCGTCGGGCTCGTGAAGACCTATCCGGATGTGGAACTGAAGGGCGCGGTGCTCGATGGGCAGCTCTTCGAGGGGGACGCGGGCGTCAAGCGGCTGAGCGCGTTCCCGACGCGCGAGGAGGCGATTGCCGAGGCGGTGACGCTGATCCTGAGCCCCGGGCGGAACCTGATGGGCGCAGTGAAGGGGCCCGGCGGCCGGCTTGCGTCGATCATCAAGAGCATCGAGGAGAAGTTGGAGCAGGGGGAGACAATCAGCAAGGTCGGGTGACGATGGCGGGATGGTGGGGGATGAGAGTTCGTAGTCTGCGTCCGACTGGCCCCGCACGGGGTTAAAGCGCCGAACGGTTCGGCCCCTCTTGGACGAGATGGCGCCGCGGGTGATCTCGCGGCTGAAAGGATGGATGGCGATGGCTGACGAAGCGACGGCGACGAAGGAATTCGATGCGGCGATCAAGACGCTCGGGGACAAGCTTGCGGAGTTGACTCTGAAGCAGGCGGTGGACCTGGGCGACTACATGAAGGACACCTACGGCATCGAGCCTGCCGCGGGCGGCGCCGTGATGATGGCGGGTCCGGGCGGGGGCGAGGCGGCGGCGCCGGCCGAGCAGACCGAGTTCAAGGTGGTGCTGAAGGCCGCCGGGGACAAGAAGATCCAGGTGATCAAGGCGGTCCGCGAGGCGACGGGTCTGGGCCTGAAGGAGGCCAAGGAGGTCGTGGACGCGGCCCCCAAGGCGGTGAAGGAAGGCCTGAGCAAGGACGACGCCGAGAAGCTGAAGGCGACGCTGGAGGAGGCCGGGGCCACCGTCGAGTTGGAGTAGCGACGGGCGGATCCGGAGCCTCTGAGGCCGGCAGACAGAGAGCGAGGGCGGCCGCCGGCAAATGGCGGCCGCCATTTTTTATCGGTCGTCAAAAATTTCTGAAGATTTTCGGACGATTCGGTGTTGGTTCGGCATGTGGGGGTAGCGGGGCTCGGCGGTGGCCGGTATACTGCAGGGTTCTGGACTTTTTTCTGGGCGCGGCGTGACACGACGGGCGACGGCGGGCGTTTGGGCAATTTCTACGTGAGCGAGCAATCGGCGATTTCCAGCGCTGAGGGCTGCTGAACCATCGTGAGGAGTTCGATGGCTGCGATGACAGTGCGCAATTTCTCCAAGCGCGGCGACGCGCTGGTGATTCCTGATCTTACACGGACACAGGCGGACGCGTACGAGCGATTCCTCCAGCTGGCAGCCGGGCCGGACGACCGCGATCGCGGGTTCGGCCTGGAGTCGCTGCTGCACGAGGTCTTCCCGATCGAAAGCTACGACGGGACGATGCGCCTCGAGTATGTGAGCTATGCGCTGGAGGAGCCGCGGTACACGCCGGACGAGTGCCGCGAGCTTCGGCTGACGTTCGGGCGGCCGTTCCGGATCCGCGTGCGCCTCGTGCGCGAGACGCACCCGGACCTGCCGGAGGAGGACATCTACCTCGGCGAGTTCCCGATCCTGATCGGCGGCGGCGAGTTCATCGTGAACGGCGCCGAGCGGGTGATCGTGAGTCAGTTGCACCGCTCGCCGGGGGTGGACTTCTCGATCCTGACCAGCGAGGGCGACCGGCCGCTGCACTCTGCCCGGGTGATCCCCGAGCGCGGGAGCTGGATCGAGCTGGAGGTGACGAAGAAGGACGTGCTGGCGATGAAGATCGACCAGTCCACGAAGATGGCGGCGACGACGTTCCTGCGGTGCCTGGACGAGTCGGTCTCGACGACCGAGGCGATGCTGAGCCTGTTCTACGAGGTGACGGAGATCTCGACGGAGAAGGTGCGCCCGGACCACTACGCGGCGTCGTCGATCATCGACACCGAGACGGGCGAGGAGCTGGTGCACGTCGGCCGGCAGATCGGCGAGGAGAACGTCGAGAAGATCCTCAACTCGAGCCTGAAGACGGTGCGGGTGGTGGAGAACCCGTCGGACCCGCTGATCCTGAACACGATCGCCGAGGAGAAGCTGGACCAGTTCGACGGGGACAAGGTCGAGAGCGACTTCGACCGGGCGATGCTGAAGATCTACTCGAAGCTGCGCCCCGGCAACCCGCCGCAGGTCGAGAAGGCCAAGCAGCTCTTCTTCGAGAAGTTCTTCGACGAGAACCGGTACCGCCTGGGGCGGGTGGGGCGCTTCCGGATCAACCGGAAGTTCAGCTTCGACACACCCGAGGACGTGATGTTCATCCGGGGCGAGGACTTCCTGCGGGTGATCCAGTACATGCTGGATCTGCGTTCGAACCGGGCCGATCCGGCGACGGGGCGCCCGGTGGCGCAGGTGGACGACATCGATCACCTGGGCAACCGGCGTCTGCGGACGATGGACGAGCTGGCGGTGGACGAGCTGCGCAAGGGCTTCCTGAAGCTGCGCCGGACGGTGCAGGAGCGCATGAGCGTCAAGGACCCCGACGAGCTGGCGAAGATCGCCGACCTGGTGAATTCGAAGAGCGTGTCCAGCGCGATCGACTTCTTCTTCGGGCGCAGCGAGCTGAGCCAGGTTGTGGATCAGACGAATCCGCTGAGCACGCTGGTGCACGAGCGGTGCCTGTCTGCGCTGGGCCCGGGCGGGCTGAACCGCAAGCGGGCGGGGTTCGAGGTGCGCGATGTGCACATCTCGCATTACGGGCGGATCTGCCCGATCGAGACGCCTGAGGGAACGAACATCGGGCTGATCGCGCGGCTCGGGATCTTCGCGTCGATCGACGACTACGGGTTCCTGCGGACGCCGTACCGGGTTGTGAAGAACGGAAAGGTCACCGACGAGGTCGTGGAGCTTCGCGCCGACGAGGAGATCCGGGCGGTGCTGGCGCCGTGCGATGCGCTGGGCCTGGACGGGGCCCTGATGGCGGGGGCGATCCTGGCGCGGGTGGATGGTGAGCTTGCGGAGGTTCCGGCCGAGCAGGTGAACTACGTCGATATCTCGCCGAAGCAGATCGTCGGTCTGTCGGCGGCGCTGATTCCGTTCCTGGAGCACGACGACGCCAACCGGGCCCTGATGGGCTCGAACATGCAGCGGCAGGCGGTGCCGCTGATCAAGGTCGACCCGCCGCGGATCGCGACGGGGATGGAGCGGGCGATCGGGTTCAACTCCGGGATGGTGGTTCGGGCGCGTCGCGGCGGGACGGTGACGTACGTGGACGCCCAGCGGATCATCGTGGACAACTCGGACGAGTATGTGCTGCGGAAGTTCGTGGGTCTGAACGAGCGGACGTGCCAGAACCAGAAGCCGGTGGTCGAGATGGGCCAGGTGGTCCAGAAGGGCGACATTCTCGCGGATGGCGCCTCGACGCAGATGGGCGAACTGGCGATCGGCAAGAACGCGCTGGTCGCGTTCAACACGTTCGACGGGTACAACTTCGAGGACGCGATCGTCATCAGCGAGCGTCTGGTGAAGGACGACGTCTTCACGAGCATTCACATCGACAGCTTCGACGTGGAGATCCGCGAGACGAAGCTGGGGCGCGAGGAGTTCACGCGCGACATTCCGAACGTGTCGGAGAAGATGCTGCGCAACCTGGATGAGAGCGGCGTGATCCGCATCGGGGCCCGCGTCGGCCCCGGAGACATCCTGGTCGGCAAGGTCAGCCCGAAGAGCAAGACGGAGCTGACGCCGGAAGAGAAGCTGCTGCACGCCATCTTCGGCCGCGCCGGCGAGGATGTGAAGAACGATTCGCTGGAAGCGCCCGCGGGCGTGGAGGGGATCGTGATCGGCGCGCGCAAGTTCAGCCGCCGACTGCACATGAACGAGGCGCAGAAGCGCGAGCTGAAGCAGCAGATCGCCAGCTACGAGGCGGAGATGGACAGCAAGGCCATCACGCTGTTCCGGCAGATGGTCGAGGCGATCAACGACGCGACGGGCTCGGAGGTCGTCGACCCGAACACGCGTCAGAAGGTGGGCGCCAGCGAGATCCCCGAAGTCATCATGGAGCAGATCGGCGCGTTCGATCTGAAGTGGGTGAAGGGGGGCAAGGAGACGCGCGGGGAAGCCGAGCGGATCTACCGCCAGTTCTGGCCGCGGATCGAGGCGGTGGAGGCGGAGAAGCACCGCAAGGTCGCGCACATGAAGCGCGGCGACGAGCTGCCGACGGGCGTGCTGGAGATGGTGAAGATCTATCTGGCGACGAAGCGTCACCTGTCGGTGGGCGACAAGATGGCGGGGCGGCACGGGAACAAGGGCGTGATCGCCCGCATCGTGCCGGAAGAGGACATGCCGTTCATGGAGGACGGCACGCCGGTGGATGTGCTGCTGAACCCGCTGGGCGTGCCCAGCCGCATGAACGTGGGGCAGATCCTCGAGACGCACCTCGGCTGGGCGGCGCTCGGCCTCGGCGAGAACATCGGCCGCATGGTCGAGCAGGCGCAGTCGCTGGCGGCGATCCGCAAGCTCATCGAGCAGGTCTACGACGAGGGTGACTCGCAGAAGATCGTCGAGAGCCTGAGCGACGACGACGTGCGGCGCCTCGGCTGGATGCTGCGCTTTGGTGTGCACGTGGCGACGCCGGTCTTCGATGGCGCCAACGAGCCCGAGATCCGCGACCTGCTCG
>CAYMJK010000011.1:0-3494 GCA_964390535.1 uncultured Phycisphaeraceae bacterium
GGTCTGGCGCCGCTGGGGGGCGCCCACAGGCGAGACGCCTGTGCCACCTGAGGCGCGGGAGTGACCGGTCTCGGCGTCGCGCTTCCGGCAGGCTGCAAGCCTGCTTCACGGTGGTGTTTGTTCTTTGGGGGGGGGCGAACAGCCGCGACGTCTACGCTGCCAGCCGCGCCAGGCAGTGGCGGATCGAGGCGAGCGTCTCGCCTCCGGCCTCGGCGGGGTCGATCGCCAGGGCGTCCAGCACGGCCTCCACCGAGACGGTCGCCGCCTCGAAGCGGTGCGTCACGACGCGCCTGCCGCGGGAATCGACGAGGAAGGCGTTGGCCCAGCCGGGGTGCTCCTCGTCGCGGTCGAGTTCGATCGCGGCGCTGTCGAGCTGGAAGCGCTGCGGCCCGCGCCCGAGTTCGGCGGAGATCGAGCTTGCGATGGCCGCGTCGACGGCGCCAGTGAGCCGGGTGTGCAGGGCTTCGGCGAGGGCGTCGAGGTCGCCGATGCGCTGGGCCACGCCGCGGAAGAGCTCCTCGGTGACGCTGTACTCCTCGATCGCGCGGGCGAATGCGCCGGCGAGCTGATTGTGATCGAGACCGAGGTAGCGGGCCGCGAGGCTCGGCAGCGGCAGGGCCTCCTGCGGGCGACCGGCGACGCCGAGATGCACGGCGCCTGTGTAATAGGCGATGCGGTGGAGGATGTGCTCTGGCTCCTCGCGACGGGTGTCCCCGGGCGGGGTGTGGCGCCACTCCAGCGGGCGCGCCAGCGTGGGCGGCATCTTCCAGCGCCGGCAGAGGGCGACCACGACATCGTCGCGCGTGTACTGCAGGCCGTCGAACTCGCGCCGGAACTGGCGCGTCGGCGGGTCTTCCGGGTTGCGGGCCGCGTCGAACGTCTCCGGGCCGAGCAGGCGGCGCAGCAGCGGCAGCCCGGCGTCCATCATCAGCCCGACCACGAACGCCTCGGGAACGAGCTTCGAGCCGATGGCGCTGGCAAGCTCTGCCGCGAGATTGGCGCGAAAGACCGAGTGCCCCCAGACCAGCCGGCTCAGCTCGTCGTCGCTGGCGGCCGAGCGGCTGAGGTAGAAACCGAGGCCGACGGCGCGGATGCGCTCGAGCCCGAGTATCACGCAGGCCCGCTCCAGCGTCGTCACCGGCTGGCTCTGGCCGAAGTAGGCGCTGTTGGCGATCTTCAGCAGCCGCCCGGTCATCGCAATGTCCGGCTTCATGGCCGCGGCGTAGTCGTTGAGGCCGGCGGAGTCGTCACCGGCGAGGTCGAGCATCCGTGCGGCGACCTCGGGGCGGCTGTCGATGCCGATGGCGTCCAGCTTGCGGTCGAGTTGACCGAGGAGTTCCTCGATCTCCGCCGCGGCAAGTTGGCTGCGCACCTTCATCACGACGCCAGGCCCCCTCCGGAGATGCGGAGTCGACACGAATCCATCGGTGAGCATCGGCCTGAGCGCGGTTCTTATTCAGCCCCCGGAGCCGGGGAGAGGCACAACGGCCGTTCCCGGACCTCACGGCTGCAGTCGCGCTGCCCGCCATGGTCCCGGGACTGGACTGAGCGTCCGGCGCCACTCGGCCCGGTCGTGCAGCCGGGCGCCCTGCGAGGCCCAGAGCTCGACCCGGTCGGCCAGCAGGCGGTAGCCGCCCCAGTGGGCCGGGCGGGGGATCTCGACCGCGGTATCCGGGGCGGGCGGGTTGTCGGGGTCGAGCCCGAAGCGGGCCATGAGGTCGCGGACCTTCTGCTCCAGGGCGGCCCGGGATGCGATCGGCTGGCTCTGGTCGCTCGCCCACGCTCCGAGGCGGCGGGGCCAGGGGCGGGACTGGAAGTAGGCGTCGCTCTCGGCATCGGAGAGCTGCGTCACGGGGCCGTCGAAGCGGGCCTGGCGGCCGGCGTGGTCCCAGTGGAAGAGAAGGGCGGCGACCGGGTTCGCCGCGAGGTCGGCGCCCTTGCGGCTGCGCCGGTTGGTGTAGAAATCGAGGCTCGCCTCCGGCCCGAAGCCCTTGCAGAGGACGATGCGGGCGGCCGGGCGGCCCTCGGGATCGATGGTTGCCAGGGTCATGGCGTTGGGGTTGGGTGTGTCGCCGGCCCGAGCGGCCTCGTCGAACCACTGCCGGAAGAGGGGCATGGGGTCCGACGGGAGGGGCTCGGGGAGGCCGGCCAGGGGCCCTTCAAGCGGGCTGGCGGGCGGATCCTGTGGATGGGCGGTGGACACGCACGAGGATACGCTGTCGTGGGCGAGCGTTAGACAGGCGCTTGCGCCCGGTTCGGTCCCGCCGCCGCCGCAGGATGCGGCAGGCGCCACAATCAGCCGCCATGGATGGAAACGCCGACCGCAACTCGCCGGGCGCCTCACGCGGGGCTCGCCCCCGGATCGATGTCGAGAAGCTCTTCGACCGCCTGCCGCCGCACGCGCCGGAGGCGGAGATGTCGCTGTTGGGCTCGATCATTCTCGATCCGCGGGCGATGGTGGATGTGCTGGACCACGTGCAGTCGGGGGACGACTTCTACAGCGCGGCCAACGGGGTCATCTTCGACACGCTCCGGGAGATCGCCGACCGCAACCCGGAGACCGACCTGGTCGAGCTGACCGACCGCCTGCGCGACCGGACGGAACTGGAGGATGTCGGGGGCGCCGAGTATCTGGTGCGGCTGGCGGAGGGGGTGCCCTCGTCGGTCAATGCGCCGCACTACGCGAAGCTGGTGGCGAACAAGTCGCGGCTGCGCCGGCTGATCCGCGCGACCAGCGAGATCCTGTACGAGGCGTATCACGTCGGCGGGGAGGGGCCCGAGGATGTGAAGGAGGCGATCGACCGGGCGGAGATGCGGATCTTCGAGATCGCGCGCGAGGAGGACCGGGCGAGCTTCGCGAACCTGGCGCAGCTTCTGCAGGAGGAGGTTGACCGGATCGAGTCGGTGGAAGGGCGGCTGGTCAGCGGGCTGCACACCGGGTACGACGATCTGGACGAGAAGCTGAGCGGCCTGCAGCCGGGGGAGATGATCATCATTGCGGCGAGGCCGTCGATGGGCAAAACGGCGTTGGCTTTGAACCTCGCCGAGCAGGTGGCGATGGGCGGGCGCACGCCGTGGACGCGGGCGCACACCGATCCCGTGCCCGTCGGCGTCTTCAGTCTGGAGATGTCGCGCGGCGCGCTGGCGCAGCGACTGCTCAGCGCATACTCGGGCGTGGATTCGCACCGGATGCGCACGGGGCAGCTCAGCGCGGACATGTGGGACGATGTCACCAAGGCCTGCGGCGCCCTGAGCCAGGCGCCGATCGTGGTCGATGACACCGCCCATCTCACGATCATGACGCTGCGGGCCCGGGCCCGGCGCATGGCAGAGCGACACGGTGTCAAGGCGATCGTCATCGATTATCTTCAGTTGCTCACCGCCCCCGGCGCCAACCGGGAGAGCCGGCAGGTGGAGGTCAGCGCCATCAGCCGCGGCATCAAGGCGCTGGCGCGCGAGCTGAGCGTTCCGGTCGTCTGCCTGGCGCAGCTCAA
>CAYMJK010000012.1:0-3691 GCA_964390535.1 uncultured Phycisphaeraceae bacterium
ACGAGACCTCGGTCCCTCAGGAGGCCGAGACGCCGGCGAAGGCGCTGTGGGACCCGAAGTTCCGCGGCACTGCGGAAGACACCAACAACTATAACCCCGATCCGATGAAGGAGCTGAGCAACAACAGCTACGCCCACACCCCGCCCTTCGGTGTCCGCAAGGCAAAGTGGCAGAATACCTTCCAGGCCACCGACGCCACTTTCGGCAACCGCGGCCCGATGTACGAGGGCGAAACCGGCGACTGGAGCCTCATCCCGGGCCAGTTCGGCGAGGAGAGCCGCACGCTGCTCATCCACGGCAGCCGCGTCAAGTGGGAAGGGAACATCGGGTACAACGACAACCACGTCGACTTCGAGACCCAGCCCGACCCCGAGGACCTGATCTTCAACTTCGAGGGCCTGACTCCGGGCGAGCGTTCTCAGCAGGACAACCTGTTCGTGGCTGAGAATCGCAGCGGCGACCCCGTCGGCGGCACCGGCGCGAACCTCACCACGCCGATGCTGGTCGGCACCGGCAACGAGCAGACCAACGCGTTCCTGCGGCCGATCATCGAGGGCTCGCCGAACGACAACCCGGGCGCTCCCACGGCCGAGGCCTGGCTCGACTGATTCGATCTGATCCGGCTGGCCCGGTCGCGGCTTGCCGCGGCCGAGTCTGAAGCCAACCCCACGGACCCGCCGGCCTCACGCCGGCGGGTTCGTTTTTTTTGGAGGGTCAAACCGTGGGCGACCCGGTCGGCAGACCAAAGGCAGACCCGTGACCCATGGGCCTCGCTGGCAGCAACGTAATCCCGCGCCCTCGCCCGTCGGTGGCGGCTCGCTCGCGCCTCCCTCGTGTTCGTCTCCAGCCCTGGCATGGGGGCCGCTCTACATGCCTCGCATGTCCTCTTACCGGCCTTGGCGCAGACGAGGGTCCGGAACCGATTGCCCATCTCGCCGACGGCGGCGCAAAAGAGCGACGGGCGAAGGCGGCTTGTGGAACTCGCCATGGCGGCCGAAACACCGCTCAAAAGCCAAACATCGCGTCTCCGCCAACGCCGCAGGCCGCCGGAGGGCCCCGCCGGAGCCGCTCGCGTGAAAAAACCGCAGTCGAACCGAAAAAAGCGGTTGCATGGCGAACCAGCCGCGGGTACACTGAATTGGCTCGTGGTTCTTTGGAGACGACGTTTTCACCCACAGATCTGTATGAGGAGAGATTCGATGAAGAAGAGTCTTGCAATTCTTGCCGTCGCCGGAATGGCCACGGCCGCCGGCGCCCAGGGTTACGAGTTCCGCGTCAGCAATGTCGTGGACATGGCGAACCCGTCCGCGACGGTGGAGCTCTGGGCGAGCTTCTCAGCCTCGGACCACGCCTTTGCCGGCGCCGGTCTCACGGCGAGCGCAGGCGAGTCGGGCTGGGTGGCTGGCACCCCGCTTGAGCTCGGCAATGGAGAGGGCATCGGGACGGCCCCCGGCGTGATCGCTGGCGGCGACGTCACCGGCATCATCGCCGGCCAGCTCCACTTCCCGCCGCCGATCCAGGCCGACGTCTCCAACCCGATCAAGATCTGGCAGGCTGACTGGGGTACCAGCGACTTCACCATGCGTGACGTCGCCCTGTCGACCACCACCACCAAGTTCGACGTCTATGTCAGCCCGACCACCGCAGTGTCCGAGTCTCGCCTGGCGGGGCTCACGGAAGGCCGTGGCGTGATCCAGGTCGTCCCCGCGCCGGCCAGCCTCGCGCTGCTCGGCCTCGGCGGCCTCGCGGCTGCCCGCCGTCGTCGCTAATGCGACTCGGCTGATCAAGTGATCAAAGAGCCGGCCCATCCTCGGATGGGCCGGTTTTCTTTTTGTCGCCTTTGCGGCGAGCCGGCTCGGACTCGCCGCTCGCACGCCGGTATCGCGTGGCCGCCGGGGGCTTCATGAGCCGCGCGGGAGGCGACGCCACCAAAGGTCTCTTGGCGCGCGGGATGGATTCCGGTATGCTGAGCGCGGGCCGCCCGGGAGATATCCGATGGGAAGGCTGCTGATTATGTTCGCGGCGGGGAGCGTGGGTGTTGGGAGCGTGTGCGTCGGGACAGCCAGCGCCCAGTTCCAGGGCGGCTGGGAGTTCACCTTCGAGGATGAGGTTGGGACCGCTGCGAATCCGTTGCGGCCGGGCCAGGCGACCGCGACGGTGACGCTTTCGGCGACGTTTCAGGTCGCGCGGAGCCCCGGATTCGCGTCGGCCCGATTCTCCGTGCACGCCGCGGAACCCGGATGGGGCGACCTGGAGTTGCTGCCAGTGCAACTCCCGCCGATGCCGATACCCCCGCCATACCCCGATCCGCTCGGGCGCACTCCCGGCGTGATCATCGGCGGCGACATCACCGGCGCCCGGGTCGGTCAGCTCCACTTCCCGCCGCCGCTCATCGCCGATCCTCGCAGCCCGCTGCCGGTATGGGTGGGCGAGTTCACCATCACCGACTTCACGGCCCGCACGATCGCACTGTCCACGCTGACCGAAGATTTTGTCTGCCATCCCCCGCCTGTTGGCGAGCCAATTCGTCCGCCCGTCGTGGAGGGCAGCGGCGTGATTCATGTCATCCCGGCGCCAGCCGGGCTGGCGCTACTCGGGCTCGGCGGTCTCGCTGCAGCGCGGCGCCGGCGCTGAGCTCTCGGCCGGGCGGCTGCCATCAGTCGTACTGCAGCACCGATCGCACCGGGCCGAACTCCGTCAGCCGCTCTCGCCCGCGCAACGGCACGAGTTCGATCAGGAAGGCGATGCCAGCGATTTCGGCGGATGCCGAGGAGGCCAGCTCGGCGCAGGCCCGCATCGTGCCACCGGTAGCGAGCAGGTCGTCGATGAGCAGCACGCGCCGGCCCGGGCGCAGGGCGTCGGCGTGGATCTCCAGCCGGTCGCTGCCGTACTCGAGCTGATAATCGACGCCGCGCACCTCGCTGGGCAGCTTGCCCGGCTTGCGCACCGGGACGAACCCGGCCGACAGCGACTGGGCCACCGCCGTCCCGAAGATGAACCCGCGCGACTCCGCGCCGATCACCAGCTCGACCCCGCTGCCGCGGAACGGGTTGACCATCAGCTCCACCGCGAGCGCGAGCCCGCCCGGATCGGCGAGCAGGGGCGTGAAGTCCTTGAAGACCACCCCCGGGCGCGGGAAGTCGGGCACATCGCGGATGAGTCGTTTGAGGCTTTCGACAGGCGCCAACACGGGCTGCTCCGATCTGGCGGCCGGGGGGATCCGCGGGCCGCGGCCCTACAATAGCGGCAGCCGGGGCCGCGCCGGCGAGCATTCTGCAAGCACGGATCCGTCATGCCCACCAACCGGTCCCGCAAGGACGCTCAGGTCGAGATCGTCGAGCCCATCGGCGCCCGCGTGCTCATCCGCAAGGACGAGGACAAGAAGCAGACCAAGGCCGGCATCCACCTCCCCGACAAGATCGAGATCCCCACCATCACCGGGCGGGTGGTGGCGATCAGCGCCGAGGTCGCCAACGACGCGACCTACCCGATCCAGCAGTACGATCGCGTGCTCTTCAACCCCAAGCACTCGATCCCCGTCGACTTCGAGGGCGACAACCGGCTCTTCGTCATCCCGATCGAGGACGTCGTCGCCGTCTTCCGGCGGCAGTGAGTGCTGCGTCCCCGGCACCGGCGCACACCGTGAACCGCATCCCCCTGCCCGACCCGCTGCCGATCGAGCCGCTCACGG
>CAYMJK010000013.1:0-4315 GCA_964390535.1 uncultured Phycisphaeraceae bacterium
CACTGGTTCACCGAGGCCGCGGCGGTGTATCTGGAGGACGGGCCGTGGGATGAGGACCGGGCCGAACTGCTGGCCACCAAGCTGCGCGAGGACGAACTGTTCGACCTGGAGCGCATCAACCTCGCCTTCGTCCGCCCGCGCACGCCGACCGATCGCTCGCAGGCCTACGCCCAGGGGGCGTGGATGTACGAGTACATGGTCGAGCGCTGGGGGCCGCAGGCGCCACTCAAGCTCATGGACCTCTACGCGGCGGGCGCTTCGCAGGATGAGGCCATGCCCGAGGCCCTCGGCCTGACGCCAGAGGAGTTTCTGAGCGACTTCCGCCAGTGGGCGACGAATCAGGCCCGCGGCTGGGGCCTGCTCCTGCCACCCGGGGCGCCGACGATGGCCGAACTGCTGCGCGCCGACCTGGAGCAGGAGGCCGAGGTGAGCCCAGAGCGGCTCGACGAGTTGGCCGCGGAGTATCCGCAGCACCCGGGCCTCGCCGAGGCTCGCGCCCGGGCCGCCGTGGACGGCGCCCGCGGCGAGGTCACGCCGGAGATCGTGCCGCTGGTGGAGCGATGGGCCGAACTGCGGCCGATCGACTCGACGCCGCGCCGCCTGCTGGCCCGCTACTACCGCCAGACCGACACGCCGGAGCGCGCGATCCCGCATCTCGAGTATCTGGATGCCCGCGAGCAGTACTCACCGGCCCTCGCGGCGGAGCTTGCCCGGCTGTATGCCCGGACCGGCGACTTCGCGGCCTCGCACGAGAAGGCGCTGCGGGCCACGCGCATCGCGCCCTTCGACGCCGACTATCGCGAACTCGCGGCGACGACCGCGCTGCGGCTGAAGGACTACCCCGGCGCCGAACGCCACCTGCTCGCCCTCACCCGCATCGAGCCCGACCGCGAGATCCACCAGCGCCGCCTCGATCGCCTTCGAGAGCTCGCGGCCGGCGGCTGACGCATCGCTCCGCGGACGGCTTTACCCGTCTTACGCCGTCCAGTCGCAGGAGGATGCCCCGAGCGACGCCGACACCTCTGCCGCAGCGCATCCGAGCAGATCCCGGGTCTGCTCCAGGCTCGCGGCCTCGCTGCCGTCGGCGCGGGCGACAAACGGCGCCGTGAGCGCCGCAACCGCCGCGCTGCGGTGATCGCGCACCGGAAAGCTGATGTCCAGGACCGCGCGGATGCACGGGCTCGCCAGCTCCGCGTAACCGCGCTGGCGGATGGCGTCCAGCCGCGACAGCAATCGATCGTCGAGCGCGGTCCTGGCCTCCTCCAGCATCAGCCGCCGCTCCTCATCGGTCGCGAACGCGAGCAGCGCCTGCCCCGGCGCCGTGGTCGCGAGCTCGACGCCCGAGCCGATCCGCACCGCGAAGCCGAACTCCCCGAGGTTGTCCTGCTGGGCGATCACCACGCCGCGACCCCGCGTCGCGACCACCAGATGGCACGACTGCCCGCTGGCCTCGGCGCAGCGCAGCATCGCCGGGGCGGCACGGGCCGCCAGCCGCAGCGACGGAGCGCTGCGCTGCCCCAGTTCGAAGAGCTTGAGCGTCAGGGCGTAGCGGTCGCCCTGCTCGACGCCCAGGTACTGCCGTCGCACCAGGCAGTTCAACATGCGAAAAATCTCACCTACCGACCGGTTCAGCCGGCGCGCGATCTGCACCTGCGTCAGCCCGTTCGGGTGGTCCGCGAGCAGTTCGAGGATATCGAGGCCCTTGTCCAGGGCGGGCGCTGCGTAGCGGGGGGCGGTTTCCACGGAGACCGGATCCATCGCCCCTCCTTTGTACTTGCCCCGGAGCGATCCGTCAACACCTGCGCCGGGCGAATATCCTCACGCCCGCCATGCCCAGCCCCCGCCCCCACGGCGCCCGAACGCCCCGCCAGACCACCGCCCCCACCGCCCCCACCGCCCGACGCCCCCGCGCGGGCCGCCCCGCGGCGGATCGGCAGATTCTGCGCTGCCGCTGGGCCAGCACGCCGCTGCTGGTCGCCTATCACGATGCCGAATGGGGCACGCCGGTGCACGATGATGTGCAACTCTTCGAGATGCTCACGCTCGAGGGCGCCCAGGCGGGCCTGAGCTGGGAGATCGTGCTGCGCAAGCGCGAGGGGTACCGGGCCGCCTTCGGTGGCTTCGATCCCGGCGCCGTGGCCCGCTTCAACACCCGGACCGTCGAGCGCCTGATGCGAGACGAGGGCATCGTCCGCAACCGCCTCAAGATCGAATCCACGATCACGAACGCGAAGGCCATCCTGAAGGCCCAGCGGGAGGAAGGCTCGCTGGACGCCCTCCTCTGGAGCTTCACCGGCGGGCGGACGATCCGCGGCGCCCCCGGCCAGGCGACCACAGAGTCGGCGGAGTCAAAGGCCATGAGCCGCGAACTCAAACGCCGCGGCTTCCGCTTCGTCGGCCCGACCATCTGCTACGCGTTCATGCAGGCCGTCGGCATGGTCGACGACCACGCGCCGGACTGCTTCCGGCGCGCGCCTGCTGACTCCTGACCCCTGATGCTCGACTCCTGACTCCTGACTCCCGCTCCGCTCACTCCTCGTCGTCGAGCACCCGCAGCGACAGCCCGCTTTCGGCGAGCCGCTCGCGGACCTCGACCAGGCTGGTGGCGCCGAAGTTCTTGACGCCCATCAGCTCCGCCTCGGTGTGGCTGGCGAGGTCGCCCAGCGTCTGGATGTTCAGCAGTTGCAGCGCCTTGCGGGCCCGCACCGAGAGTTGCAGATCGCTCACCGGCTTGCTCAGGATCCGCTCCTGCCCGGTTCCCTTGAACCGGTCCAGCACGTGGCGGCGCGCGGTGCGGTGGGCGTCGTCGAAGCCCTGCCCGAGCTTCAGGCCCTTGGCCGCGAGCATCCGCTTGATCTCGATGAGGCTGGATTCGCCGAAGTTCTTGTAGCTCATCAGCTCCGCCTCGGAGTAGCGCAGCAGATCGCCCAGCGTGCGGATGTTCATCTTCTTCAGGCAGGTCCGGGCCCGGACCGTCAGGTCGAAATCCGTCACCGGGGTGTCCATCTCCGCCCGGCGCTTGACGATGTCCCGATCGCCCTCGTCCTCGACGGTCATCTCGCGGCTGGCGAGCACATCCTTCATGAACAGGCGGGCCCGGGCGTGGGTCGGGTTGGTCTCGAGCACCTGCCGCAGACACCGCTCGGCCCGGGCGTAGTCGCCGCGGTCCTCGTGCAGCACCGCGAGGTTGAGCAGGGCGTTGACGGGCGCTGGCGCCCGGTCGCAGATCCGCTCGTAGAGGGCGATCGCCTCGTCCTCCTCGCCGACGAGATCGAGCCGGTAGGCGAGGGCGAAGAGGGCGTCCACGGAGTGGGGATCGCAGGCGGCGGCCTTGCGAAACTCGGCGATGGCGCCGATGCGGTCACCCTCGGCCTCGGCGGCCTTGGCGGCGGCGGTGTGGCGGGCGCAGCCCTCGGCGTCGCGCGTCTGCGTCTCATCGGCGCCGATGACCATGTCCATCGGGTCGTTAGCCATGCGATTCGGTCTCCTGGGAGTGTGTGAAGGGGATGATAGGGAACGGGGGGGGCGGGCTCAAGCCGCCTCAGGCGCCCGCGGGGGCTCCGGGGCGGGTGGGGCGGGGGGCGCGATCAGGCCGATCGAGCGCCATTTGCCGCCGAGGAAGCGGGCGAAGAGGGCGATGCCGAGGAGGATGATGTAGGCGGCGCCGCCGAGCCAGGGGCCAAGGGAGCCGAGGCCGGGGGCGAACTCGATCACCAGCCGCCCGCCGAGGACGATGCACCCCCACGACAGGATCACCGTGACCACGCCCGGCCAGACGGTGTCGCCGGCGCCGCGGAGGGCGCCGCTCATGATGATGGCGACCGCGTCGAAGAGCTGAAACACTGCCGCGGCGACCATGATCGCCCCGCCGATCTCGATCAGCCGGTCGAGGCTCTCCGGCGAGATATCCACCGGCGTGAAGACGCGGATCATCGGCTCGCGGAACAGGATGAACGCCAGGGCGCACGCGCTCATGTAGGCGATCGCGATGCCGAGGCCGAGCATCGCCCGCCGCGCTGCCAGATCCGGCCGGGCCATCCCCATGCACCGCCCGACGATCGCCGTCACCGCGATCGACAGCCCCACCGCCGGCATGAAGCTCACGTGCATGTAGCGCAGGGCGATCCATCCCGCGGTGTTGTGCAGCACCGGATCCTCGCCGGCCGCCTCCCCTGCCATCGGGACCAGCCAGACCATGAGGGCGCCCCAGCAGATCATCTCGTTCACGAACATCAGGGCGCCGGGCCACCCGAGCCGCAGGACATCGCGGAAGGGCCCCCACGCCGGGCGCCACGGTGTCCGCGTGTGAAACCGC
>CAYMJK010000014.1:0-3057 GCA_964390535.1 uncultured Phycisphaeraceae bacterium
GCTCGGCGCCAGCTCGCCATCAGGTCGTGCCACCGATGTCGGCGTTGAGACATCGGTGTTTTCCACGCCGGGGACCCACCCCAGAGCGCCGATGTCGCCGAGCCGACATCGGTGGGGCGTGCAACCTCGCCGGCGCGAGGCCGTAGCAGGGGGCGAACTGGCTCTCCGCGAGGGACGTCTCATGATGATGCGATCGACCGCGCCGGCGTTTGTGACGGGGCTGGCCCTGCTGGCGGGCTGCGCGGGGGATCCGCCGACGCCTGCGGACCGGAGCGCCGAGGCGCCGGCCGCCCCGGATCGGGGGCCGGAGCGGGGCACGGGTCGGGAGTCGGGCCGGGGGTCTGCGACGGCCGCAACCCCGGCGAGCTTCTCTGCGCCGCGGGACCTGCCGGGGCTGCACAACGTGATCGAGGTGGCGCCGGGGGTGTTCAGCGGGTCGGAGCCGCAGGGGGAAGAGGCGTTCGCCGAGCTCCGGCGGCTCGGGGTCAGGTCAGTCCTCTCCGTTGACGGGGGGGCGCCCGACCTGGAGATGGCGCACGCCCATGACATGCGCTACGCCCATGTGCCGATTCGATACAGCGAGATCACGCTGGAGCAGAAGCTCGCGATTGCGCGCGCGATGGACGCCCTGGAAGGTCCGGTCTACGTGCATTGCCACCACGGCAAGCACCGCGGGCCTGCCGCGGCGGCGGCGGGACTGGTTTCGCTGGGGGCGCTCTCGGCGGCCGACGGCGTGGCGTTCATGAAGCTCGCGGGGACCTCGAGCAAGTACCCGGGCCTGTACGAGTGCGTGCGCGAGGCGGCGCCGCTGACACGCGCGCAGATCGAACTCGTCGCGATGCCGGGCGAGGTGGCGGAGGTTCCCGGCTTCGTCGCGGCGATGGCGCTGGTGAGCCGCGCGTTCGAGAATCTCCAGGTGCTGGAGCAGTCGGCGTGGGGGCCGTCGGCGGAGCATCCGGACCTGGCGCCGGCATCCGAGGCGGGGCAGCTCGCCGATGTGCTGCGCGTGCTCACCGAGCGGCGCGAGCCGGCAGGGGAGCCGGACGAGTTCTACGAGTGGATGGGCGCCAATGCGAGGCTGGCCCAGGAACTGGAGGACGCGATCGTCGCGGGCGAGGATCCACAGTCCCTGTCGGCGCGGCTGAAGGCGATCGACGCCTCCTGCGCGGCGTGCCACACGGTGTATCGCAACGAGTGAAGGCGGTGGCGCCGGCGAGCGCCGTGCACTGACGCTGCGGCGCCACATCCGCCCCTTCGAGGGCTCTTTGAACAAGGCGACCCCCCCTGGCTGACGACGCCATGGCGCGTCGCCGTTGCTATGCGCACCCTTCGCGCAGAACACACTGCGCCTTAGCACTCCCAGCATGCGCCTCAGGTACGCTTCGGCACTTCGTTCGGGGAACTCCGCTCCGCCTCCCACGGAGCACGAATCAACCCAAGGACAGACGAACCATGCCACGAACCCGCGCATTCACCCTCATCGAGCTGCTCGTCGTCATCGCCATCATCGCCGTGCTCATCGGCATCCTCCTTCCCGCGCTGGGCAAGGCCCGCGAGACCGCGCGGTCGGTCGGGTGCGCAGCCAATCTCCGGAGCGTCGGCCAGGCGGTCACCATCTACACCGTCGATTACGACTACTTCCCGCCCTCCTACGTCTACGGCAGCGATAAAGACGGCGGGGGCTGGGACCTGCAGGATCAGCAGGAAGAGAACCCAACGCCCGCCAACGGATACGTCCACTGGTCGTGGTCGCTCTTCGGCGGCGAGAAGGGGGGCGGCGGGCTGGCCGAGGAGGCGTTCCAGTGCCCGGGCGTGACCAATGACGGGGCGCCCCGCACCAATCCCGGGGCCGACAAGGCCGACTGGGAGCCCTGGCAGCGCAACGACCTCGGCCAAGGCCCCGGCGCCCACACGCCGGCGGATCGCCAGGCGAAGCGCATGGCCTACACCGGCAACGCCGCGATCTTCCCCCGCAACAAGTTCAACATCGGCACGGCCCGCCGGAACAAGCTGGTCAACCCCGCCGCCGTCGAAACCGGCGAGAAGGGCGGCGCCAAGACCATCCTCGCGACCGAGTTCCTCGATGTGCAGCAGTGGCGCTCGCTCGCCCTGGATGAGGTGGTCAAGAGCCACCGCCCCGTCACGCCCTTCGTCGGCGGCTCGGCCGGCACGGATGTCTACACAGAGCCCGATTCCGGCTCGCTCCCGCGCTACTTCTATCCCGGCGAGAGCCAGATCCTGCGCAAGGAGCAGCTCGGCGCCGCGATGATCGACGACGCCAACAGCACGCTCAACGCCGTCGGCCGCCATCACCCCGGCGGCGACAAGGTCTACGGCGGCACGGCGAACTTCGTCTTCGTGGACGGCCACGTCGAGAACATGACCGTCATCGAGAGCATCCAGCAGCAACTGTGGGGCGACCGCTTTCACAGCCTCACCGGCAACAACAAGGTGGACACCAGGCCGAAGTTCTGATCCCGCAGCGCCCCGGCGACAGCGAACCACGAGCGGCGCCGGCCCCGGTCCCCACCGGCGCGCATTCCTGACCCGGACCATCAACTCCGGCAGTTCCGGCCGAGGCGCGCACGGCGCGCGCAGCGCGATCGGTCTGCCCGCACGAACGAAAGAGGAGCAATGACGATGAGAAGCACACGCGTCAACCGTCCCGCAACCATCCTTGCCGCCTGCGGGCTCGCCGCGGGGCTCACTGCGACAGCGGCGGCCCAGGACAGCCCCACGGTCATCAACATCAGCGGCGCAACCCTGCTGCAAAACTTCATCAACGCCCCCGCCGCGACCAACGACTTCATCGACGCCGACGGCGACGGGCTCAGCCGCACGAGCCCGGTCCCCGCCCTCGACCAGCTTGCCCCCTTCGGCCTGCCCCCGGCGTCCGGCGGGACGAGCCAGTGGTGGATCACGCAGTACCGTGTCGTCGGCTCGGTGAACGGCTTTCAGGAACTGATCGACTGGGGCGGGGGCGGCTTCGCCTGCTCCGACCCGGCCGGCTTCGCCGTCGGGGGCGACATGGTCGAGATCTCCAGCGCGACCGCGGCC
>CAYMJK010000015.1:0-2616 GCA_964390535.1 uncultured Phycisphaeraceae bacterium
GCGGGCGCCCCTCGACGAAGGCGAGCTGCGCCACCAGCGTCGCGATGTCGCGCCCCGGGTCCACGCCCGGCGCCACCACGCTGTAGATCGGCAGCAGCGCCTGGATCTGCGGCAGCGAGAGGGCCATCCGCTTCAGGTCGCGGCGCGCGGCGAGGGCATAGAGCCGGCGCACGCCCGCCCGCGTCGCCAGCTCCGCGGCGGCGGGCGTCTCGAACAGTCGCAGCGTCGCGCTTTCGCTGGCATCCTCCAGGCCCGGGGACGCCAGGACCGTGGCGCCGGAGCGCTCGATGTGCGCCTCGGTGGGCAGGTCCCCGAAGTCCCATGCGGTAACGCCTGAGCGCCCCCAGTGCCCGCCGGCAGCGCGCACGGCGCGCCGGGCCTCGTCCGCCAGGCGCCGCTTGAGTTCGCCGACATCGCGCCCCTCGGCGAGCGGGCGGCCGGCGGCGTCGATGATGCGCACGTTCAGGCGGAGGTGCTCGGGGAGTTGGTCGGGGCGCCAGGCTTCGGGGGGGATGGTCGTTCCGGTTGTGCGCGCGATGTGGGCAGCCAGGGCTTCGAGGAGAGACCCGCCGCGGAGCGGCGGGCCATCCTGGGAACCGCCGCGGAGCGGCGGGCTACCCGCAAACTCCCGCGCGCATGCCGCGGCGTCAAGGTTGCGGCGCAGATGCTTCGGCAGCAGGCGGATCAACTCCCGCGCCTTCTCCTCGACGAGCCCCGGTACGAGCCACTGGGCCTCCGCCTCGCGCAGCGCCGGCAGCGCCTCCAGCGGCGCCAGTGCCGTCACCCCGTCGTCGGGCGCTGCCGGGTCGAAGCGGTAGCGGAGCTTCGCCTCGGCGCCGGCGAGCGTGATGCGCCCGGGATACCGCTGCGGCGTTATATCGGATGCATCGCCGGCGCGCACATCCTCCTCCCGCATGAACAGGATTCGGGCATCGTCCCGCTCGGCGCCGCGCCGCCACTTCGCCAGCGTCTGGGCGCTGTGTACCTCCGGGCCGAGCCGGCGGTCATAGAAGTCGAACCGGGCTTTCGACCCCGCGACGATATCGCGCCGCCGCGCCTTCTCCTCCAGCCGCTCGAGCCGGCGAAGCAGCTTGCGGTTGTGCTCCAGGAACGGCGCCTGAAGGTCAATCTCATCCTCGACCAGGGCGCCGTGAATGAAGATCTCGCGGGCGTGGACCGGATCGATCGGTCCGTAGTCCACCATCCGGGCCGCGGCAAGCTCGAGCTGGCCGAGCGTCACCCGCTCGCTGGCGACGACCCGCCCGCTCGCACGATCCCAGCGCGGACCCGTGTGCTCGCGCCGGATCAGATGCTTCGCCGCCTCTTCGAGCCACTGCGGCTGGATGCGCGCCACCGTGCGGGCCCAGAGGCGCGTCGTGCGCACCTGCTCGGCGCTGACGATCCACTTCGGCCGTTTGCCGAAGAGCGCAGAGCCGGGCCAGAGCGCGATCCCCCCGCCGCGGACGCCCTGATACGTCGCCCCCTGCCCCTCGACGCGGTCATCCAGCCGGGCCGCGTGGCTGATGAGGCCGGTGAGCAAGGCCCGGTGCACGCGCTCCTCCGGCGCCGGATCGCGGTTGATGTGCAGTTGCATCTCCACCGCCATGCCGCGAAGCTGCCGCTGAATGTCCTGCCACTCGCGCATGCGCTGAAAGTGCAGGAAGTTGGCAGCGCACAAGCGGCGCAGGCGACTCCCGCTCAGCTTCTCCTGCTGCTCGTGGAAGAATCGCCAGAGGTTGAGCAAGGAGAGGAAGTCGCTGGATTCGTGCTCGAAGCGGGCGTGGGCCTCGTCCGCCTGATCAGCCTTCTCGTGCGGGCGCTCCCGCGGGTCCTGCACGCTGAGGGCCGCAGCGATGATGAGGACCTCGTCGAGGCATGCGCCGTCGGCCGCGGCCAGCACCATCCGGCCGATGCGCGGATCCACCGGCAGGCGGGCGAGCTGGCGGCCGATGGTGGTCAGTTCGTCGCGCTCATCCAGCGCCCCGAGTTCGCGCAGCGTCTCATATCCGTCGCGGATCAGCCGGCGATCGGGCGGGTCGAGGAAGCCGAAGTTTTCGACCGCCCCGAGTTGCAGCGACCGCATCTGCAGGATGACGCTGGCGAGGTTCGACCGCTGAATCTCCGGCTCGGTGAACGCCGGCCGCGCCTCGAAGTCCTCCTCGCTGTAGAGGCGGATGCAGACGCCCGGGCCGAGCCGCCCGCACCGCCCCGCTCGCTGCCGGGCCGAGGCCTGCGATATCTTCTCCACCGGCAGGTGCTGCACCTTCGAGCGGGCGCTGTACCGGCTGATGCGGGCGAGCCCCGCGTCCACCACGCTGCGCACGCCCGGAACCGTCACGCTCGTCTCGGCGACGTTCGTCGCCAGCACGATGCGCCCGGCGCCAGCGCCGCGGAAGATGCGCTCCTGCTCGGTGATCGACAGCCGGCCGTACAGCGGCAGCAGTTTCTCGCGGGGCCAGCCGCGATCGGCCAGCGCCTTGATCGTCTCGCGGATCTCGCGTTCGCCGGGGAGGAAGACGAGCGTGTCGCCGCCGTGGGCCGTCTCGTGCTGGGCCTCGCGGATGGCGAGATCGATCGCCTCATCCAGCGGAAGGTCGTCGGCGATGAAGTCGCCCT
>CAYMJK010000016.1:0-3097 GCA_964390535.1 uncultured Phycisphaeraceae bacterium
CGGCGGCGCCAACGGCGCCACCAAGCCGGAGCCCAGGGCAACGCCCTGGGTTCGAGGCAGCCAACCAGCCAAGCCCTGAATGGGCGCGCCCACGAAAACCGCGCCGCCCGCTCTCCCGGTGAACGGCGCCGAGTCGTCACAGCAGGATCATCGTCAGCAGCCAGACGCACATCTCAATGATGACGAGGCCGAAGAAGGCGACGACGAGGGCGATCGCGATGCTGGCCACCGGCGTCTCGGCGCGGGCGCGGCTGCCGCAGGCGAGCCAGGCGCCGGCGCCGAGCCAGAGCGCGCAGCCGAGGCGCACGCCCGCGGCCGGAGCCCCGGTGACGAAGCCGAGCTCATCGCGCTCGGGCGCCAGCGCGTGCAGCAGGGCGAGCGCCGCGATCACCGGGAGCGCGGTTGCGGCGGCGAGCGCGAGGTCACGCCGGGCGGATCGGGGTGGGAGCCCGGCGCCCGCCGCAGCGCCGCACTCGGGACAGGGCGCGCTGGCGCCGAGGCCGGCCCGCGAGTAGCCGCAGCGCGGGCAGACGCCGGGATCGGCGAGGGCGGGCTCAGGCTGGCTGGCGCCGTGCGGCATTGTCAAGGCTCGGATCGGCTCGCGCCCCCTTGCCACATCAGCGCTGCGCCCGCGTCCGCTCGCCGCGGCGGAGGGTGGCGGCGATGAGGACCGGGGCTGCGCGCACGGCGCCGGCGAGCACGGCGAGGGCGACGCCGACCAACGCGCCCGTCTGCCCCGCGATGGCCCAGCCGGCGAGCCCGGCGGCGACCGCTATTGCGGCCAAGACGCCCAGGAGCAGCAGCCAACTCGCCCGGCGCCACGCGGGCGGGGGCGGGGCGCCCTCGGGTGAGGTCTGCGCAAGGCGCTCGCGGGTGCGGGCGTCGCGATCGGCCGGCGTCGGATCTTCCATCATCGACCTGCCTCCTGCATCTCCGCCGCGGGCGGCTACCAGCGCTGCTCGTCGGTCTCGGGGCTGAGCGGCCAGTTGTCGCTCGGGCGGCCGTTGATCGTCGTTCCGTTCTGGATCGTGGGGGCGAGATTGCGCAGGAAGCTGCCGGGGAAGATCGGCTCGGGGGCGCTGAGTTCATCCAGCTTCGCGACCTCCTGCGGCGAGAGCGTGATGTCCAGCGCGGCGAGGTTGTCCTCGAGCTGGCGCATCGAGCGGGCGCCGATGATGGTGCTGGCGACACCCGGGCGGCCCTGCACCCAGGCGAGAGCCACCTGCGCGGGCGTTGCGCTGCGGGCGCGAGCGATCTCATCGAGGGCATCCACGATGCGGAACGTGCGCTCGGTGAGGTGGCGCGAATCGTGCTTGTAGCGCCCCTCGCCCTCCTTCGGCGTGTTGTCGCGGGTGTACTTGCCGGTGAGGATGCCGCCCTTGAGCGGGCTCCAGGGGGTGACGCCGAGGTCGAAGTCCTCGGCCATCGGCATGAGTTCGTGCTCGACGGTGCGTTCCAGCAGCGAGTACTCGATCTGCAGCGCGATCAGCGGCGACCAGCCGCGGAGCTCGGCGATCATCTGCGCCTGAGTCACCTTCCACGCGGGCGTGTCGGTGAAGCCGAGGTAGCGGACCTTGCCCTGGCGCACGAGGTCGTCCATGGCCCGCATCGTCTCGTCGATGGGCGTGTGGGGGTCCCAGAAGTGCATCCAGTAGAGGTCGATGTAGTCGGCCTGCAGGCGGCGCAGCGACTGCTCGCAGCTTTCCATGATCGTCTTGCGGCTGGCGCCACCGCCGTTGGGGTCGCCCCGGTACAGGTTGCCGGCGAACTTGGTGGCGATGACGACGCGGTCGCGCCGCCCGCGGCCCGGGCCGCTGCTGAAATAGTCGCCGATGATCTGCTCGGCGTGGCCGCGGGTGTAGATGTTGGCGGTGTCGATGAAGTTGCCGCCGCGGCCGAGATAGGCGCCGATGAGCTCGGCGGACTGCTCCGGCGTGGCGCCGAATCCCCATTCCTCGCCGAAGGTCATGGCGCCGAGACAGAGCGGGCTGATGCGCAGCCCGGAGCGCCCGAGCGTCACATAGTGATCAAGCGGCATGACGCGTCTCCTTCTCGGAGACTATAGACGTTTGCGGGGAGGAACGCAGAGGGCGCAGAGGGAGCGCAGAGGTCGCAGAGAAGGGAGTTGGGTTCCTGCTGAGGGCACGCAAGAACAGATCCACCGCATCACAGCGCCGGATCCAGGTTCGCTTTCGGCGGCGAACCACAAAGCCTCTTCTCTGCGATCTCTGCGCTTGCTGAGTGCCCTCTGCGTTCCCATCTCTGCGGTTCGCCCGGATCGCAGGCGCCGCTTCTCAGCACCCCTCCTCCAGCGCCCGCATGAACTCGAGAAAGTCGCCTTCGTCCCACGCGCCGGGCCAGCCGGTTGTGCCGTGCATGTCGTAATCAGCGGACAGCATCCCCTGCTCGCGGCCTTCGAGAAAGGCGGGAAGGTCGGCCCAGTCCGCGCCCCCATCACCATTGAAGTCGGCTCGGCAGGCAGGAAAGCCAACGAGGCGCCACTCCTTGAACTGAGGACCGTTCCCTTCGGCCGTTAGGGCGAAAACCTCGCCGTCGACATGAACCAGTGGGCCGGATGTCATCAGCATGTTCGGCGCCCAGGAGGCGCCGAACTCCATGGTGTGCGCGTTCGAGGGATAGAGCGCACGTGTGAGCGTCCAGCCCGCCCCGCCACGTTCGAACACGAGTGCGCGCCCTCCGAACTGGAGGGATGCAGCAGGGAGCAGGTAGTGCCTTTCCGTCACCACCAGCGCGTCTCCATCCAGGGCGAACAATCCCAGCAGATCCGAAGTCCTGGGCGCGATTGTTGAATCTACTTCCCACACACCTAGCGCCGACTCGGCGTAGATGACGATCTCGTCGCGGCCATACCCCATCGTGGCGACGCGGCCGCGATCCATCGTGAACCAGTGGGCCGAGCCTGGCAGAGTGAACTCATGGCGCCAATGATCGCCCTCGCGGCGAAACAGGAGAATGGGCGACGGATCCGTCCAAGCTGACGCATCGGTCACCTGAATCCCCAGCAGATCGCCGTCCAGCTCGATCCAGCTTACGTAGTGACTCCCCGCCAGTGGTGCGTACACATGAGAGTGAAAGC
>CAYMJK010000017.1:0-5404 GCA_964390535.1 uncultured Phycisphaeraceae bacterium
CCCACCGGCTGCGGGTGTACATCCTCGGGATCGCCGTCGTGGTGACCCTTCTGATCGGGGTGACGCGGGTATACCTCGGCGTGCATTACCCGACCGATGTGCTTGCCGGATGGGCGGCGGGCGGGGCGTGGGCGTGTCTGTGGTGGGCGGCGGGCGAGTGGTGGCGGCGCCGGCGCAGGCGGGGGCGCGGGGCCTGATCCCGCGGGAGCCGAGCAGGGCGCGAAAGGCCTGTCGGCCGGCGCCGAACAACCTGTCGAACGCCAGCGGGCCGACAAGGCGCGGGGCGTATGCTCTGCGGCCGGCGCACGGGGCGCCGGGCAGCACGCAGCACAGGGGGCCGGTCGAATGATGACGATGCGATCAGATACCACGAATTCGCCGCGAAGCCGCGGCTCGTTTCTCACCGGATGCCTGGCTGTGCTGGCGGTGCTCATCGTCATCGCCATCATCGCCGGGTTCTGGGTCCGCGCGAACTACCGCGGCTGGTTCGCCAGCGGGGCGATCAGCATGGTCGAGGCGGGGCTGGAAGACTCGGAACTCACCGAGGAGCAGCGGGCGGCGATCATGGTCGAGGTTCGCGAGCTCGCCGACGACTATCGGGAGCGGCGGATCACGAATCAGCAGATGGTCAGCGTCTTCGAGGAGGTCGCCCAGAGCCCGCTGATCCCGATGGGGGCGGTATACGCGGTGGACAGCGAGTATGTGCAGCCGTCGGAGATGTCCACGGAGGAGAAGGCCGAGGCGAGGCTGGCCCTGCAGCGCGTGGCCCGCGGCTTTTACGAAGAGTCGATAAGCCAGGACGAACTCGAAAGCGTGCTCGAACCGATCTCGAAGCGACAGCCGGAGGGGGAGGAGGGCTTCAACATCGATCTGCAGGAGCCGAGCGCTGTCTCGATCGAGGAGCTGCGCCGGTTCATCGAGCGGGCGGACGCCGCGGCGGATGCGGCGGGTGTTCCCGAGGAGCCGTACGAGATCGACATTGCCGCGGAACTGGGCATGGCAATCGACCGGGCGCTGGGGCGCGAGACCCCGGACGATCCGGCGCTGCTGCCGCCGGGCGAGGCGGAGGCGCCGGTGGATGAAAGCGATCCGGACCCCGCGCCGCCAGCGGAGCCGGACGCTCCCGGCGGCGGGTGAGGACGCCGGGCGCCGAGACCTTCCGCGCGATCGGCGCTGCACTCGATTCCCCGCCGTAGGTCGCTACGCATCAATTGCTCCCGCGCCTCCTTATCGGAACGCACGCGGAGTATGAGTTGCTGACGCTCTGAGCAGCAACCGCAGCGAGTCATCCCTCGCCCCTCCGCCGCCAACGGCGCCGCGGCCGCCTCGGCCTCGGGCCCGGATGAGCGTGCGCCAATCCGCTTCAGCCGCAAGACTCGCGAGGCAGCGCGACATCGGCTTGCGGGAGGCGGCCGCTTGACCCGCGGCCGGGAGACCACCATCAGCTAAGGAAGAACCTCATGTCTGCAATCTGGAGCCGCCCGATTCCAACCATCGCTCTGGCCTGCTGCGCTGCCGCTGGCGCTGCATCCATTGCCATCGCCGAGGACTGGACCCCTACCGGCGGCCCGGCCGGGGGCACGGTCACCGCCATCGCCGCCTCGGCGGACCGCGCGCTCGCCGGGGCGGCTGGCGGCCTCTATGTCTCCGAAGGCGCTGCCCCCTGGTCTCTCGTCCCCGCCTCGGCGAGCCCCGGCGACGCCCGAGCGCTTCTGGCTTTCGGAGATCAGTTCTACATCACCACGACCACCGGAGGGCTCTTCCGCACCGATGGCGCTGCCGGCGAGGCGCTGCCGGTCCCGTCCGGGCGGAGCATCCTCTCCCTGTGGGCCGACGGTGAGGATCTGTACGCCATCGCGGGCGACGGGCCGCACAGCTTTGGCGGCGGCCTCTACACGAGCCCGCGCAGCGGCATCGAGTGGCAGCGGATCGAGATGCCGCAGGACATTTCCGACGTCTATGTGCGCGGCGAGGTCATCATCGCCTCGCCCGTCAGCTCCTCCGGCCTCCTCCGCTCGCCGGATGGGGGCCAGACGTGGGAGACGATCGAGCCCGGTGTCAGCATGCCGTTCGTCTTCGGCGTCAAGCAGTTCGCGGGGATGGGCGACACGATCTTTGCGTCCGCGTTCAGCTTCACCGGGCGCGACGATGTCATTCGTTCCACGAACGGCGGCAGAACGTGGTCCACGGCCTCCTCGGGGTTCACGGCCTCGCGGATCCTTGATCTCGAGGCGACTGCGCAGCACATCTACGCGGTCACGGCGCAGCCGGACGCCGCCACCATCGACATCTGGCGCGCGCCTCTGGCCGGAAGCTGGACGCTGCGCGCGGCGGGTGTGCACGTGCGGGCCGGCGGGGCCGCCGCCGACATGACGATCGCCGGCGACGCCCTGCTGCTGGCGACCAGCGGCGATGGCGTGCTGCGGTCGACCGATGGGGGCGCCACATGGACCGAGTCGAGCGATGGCCTCGCCGCCTCCACGGCCGGGTCGATGGCGGCCTCGGAGGAGGAACTGATCCTGGTCGATGACAACCCCAGCCGCATCTGGCGCTTCGACGCCAGCGCGCGCACATGGAGCGCCATTCCGTTCTCCACATCCAGGGGCGCGATCCTCGCCCTTGGCGCGATGGATGAAGACAGCTACCTTGCCGGTGTCGATCTCTGCTGCTCGCCCTCGGGGGGGACCGAAGCGGGGGTGCGGCTCTCCGACGACGGGGGGCACACCTGGCGCGCGGCCAACACCGGCGTGCCCACCTACGAGGGCCTCGGCGGCGTGCAGCTGCGCGAGTTCAACGCATTCGCCGCCAGGGGGGGCACATGGCTCGGCGCCAGCGGCCCCGGCGCGCAGTGGCCGGCGCCCGGCTCCAAGGGCGCTTCGGCGGTCGAGACCGGCGGTGGAGGCGTGATCCGCTCCATCAATGGCGCCGCCTCCTGGCAGCGCTCGACGGCAGGGCTGCCGATCATCGGGCGCGACGGCCTGGGCGCGCCGCACTACCCCGCGGCCCTCTCGCTCATCGCCACTACTGACGGCTTCCTCATGGGGACCAAGGGCCACGGTGTCTTTCGGTCCCTGGATGACGGCCTGAGCTGGACCGGCAGCGCGGCGGGCATCCCGCACTCATCGTGGAGCTTCGGGCCCGCGCCCATCGTGAGCCTTGCCGAGTTCGGTGGCGCCGCCTACGCCGCCACTGATGCACGGGATGTCGATCACACGATCCTCCGCTCGACGGATGGCGGCGTGACGTGGTCCGCTGTCACGGGCCTGCCGCACGCGCCGGCGCTGTCTCTGGCGGTGCATGATGGGCGGCTCTTTGCCGGGTTTGGCGCGGTCGTCAGCGGCCCCGCGGCCGGCAGCGGCGGGGGCGTCTGGGTCACCGCCGATGGGGCCGAGTGGAGCGAGGCGGGCGCCGCGCTCGCCGGCCGGAGGATCGCGGCCCTGGCGCCGCTCGGCGACTCCCTGATCGCGGGAACGATCGGCCTCGGCGCCTGGGAGTTCGATGGCGGGTGCGCCCCGGACCTCGATGGCGATGGCGACCTCACGTTCTTCGATTTCCTCGCGTTCCAGAACCTGTTTGCCGCGGGCGACCCACAGGCGGACTTCACCGGAGACGGAACGCTCGACTTCTTCGATTTCCTCGCCTTCCAGAACGCGTTTGCAGCCGGCTGCGCATGACCGCCGGTTCATCTGATCCCTTTCTCATTGCGGCCACCCCCCCTCTTCTCTCCGCTCGCGGGAGAGAAGTGGCCGCGCGCCGGCATGGGCAAAGGCGGCCTCTGCCGGAAGGGCGACCCCCCGGAGCGGGGAGACGCGGGACCCGAATATTGCCCTGCAGTTCCCATCGAACCTGACGGCTGCGGTCGCTACCCATTGAAGACGGCGCTGCGCGCTGCGGCGGACGCATCACAAAGGGAGCCGATGGACATTCTGAAGATCATCTTTGCGATCCTCCTTCCGCCGGTCGGGGTTCTGCTGGAAGTGGGGCCGACGGGCCACTTCTGGCTCAACATTCTGCTCACGCTGCTGGGATACATCCCCGGCCTCATCCACGCCATCTGGATCATCGCCCGGGAATGATCGCGCGGCAAACGACCGGATGAGGCGCCGCGCTGTCGCGAGCAGAAGACCCGGCGTCGGACTACGCCTGACCTGCACGAGATCGAGAGAGGAAAGCGACCATGGCCTACGAGAACGACCCCCGCCAGGAAACGCACATTCACCGCCTCGGAGCGGATGTGACCGTCGAGCAGTTGCGCTGGCGGCGGATCTCCTGGCGCGGGGTGTTCGGGGGCGCTGTGGTAGCGCTGGCGGTGCAGACGCCGCTGATTCTGCTCGGCCTGGGCATTGGCCTGGTCAACGCCGAGTCGCTGGAGGGCATGACCGATGTGGCCATGGCGACGTGGATCTGGTGGCTGGTGGTGGGCATCATGTCGATCTTCTTCGGGGCGTGGGTGGCCGGGCACCTCGTGGCGCCTGCGACGACCATCGATGGCGCCCTCAACGGGTTCGTTACGTGGGCGGTGGTGACGCTGATCATGCTCTGGCTGGCGACCAGCGCCGCGACATCGGTCGCCGGAGGCGCCTACTCGGTGATCGCCGGCGCCAGCCGCTCGCTCCTCGATGGTGATTCGCGCGCGGCGGAGGTCATTGTGCGCAGCCGGACCGGCGGACGGCAGGGCCAGCAGGGTGATCCATCGGGCGACGGCTACATCTCGGTCGGCGAGGAGCAGGGCGCCGGCGGCATGCAGAGCGATCCGCTCCCGGCGGTGGATGTCGATGTCGCGTGGGAGCAGATCGGCCGCGATCTGGAGGAGTTGCTGCGCAGCGCCGGCATCGACGCCGAAGGCCTGAATCTGGAACAGGAGTTCGAAGACTTCGGCGAGGCGCCGGTGCAGAACGCCGAGCAGTTCTACGCCGCCGTCAAGGACTATGTCTCGGACTCCTCCGGGAGCGGCCGGGAGCGGGTCGAGTCGTATCTCGCGGCGAACACCGACCTGACCGAGCAGGAGATCCAGCAGCGCATCGACCGCTGGGAGCAGGAGTACCGCCAGGCTGTGGAGAACATCGAGCAGGCGACGGACCAGGCGGTCGAGGCCGGCGGGGACGCCCTGGGCAAGGCGGCGATCTGGTCGTCGCTGAGTTCCCTGGCCGGTTTGCTGGCCGCGGGCGTCGGCGGCGCGATCGGCGCAGCCTCGGCCTCGCCGCGGAGGCGGACGAGCGAAATCCCGCGCTAATGTCCCCTACAATCCGGCGTGACTGAAGCGAACACAACCAGTCGACTCGGCTCCGAAGCCGTGACGCCGTACGAAGGTGGCGCGGTCCGCATCACCGTGGATCCCTCCTTCGAGCCGGAGCACTCTGATCCGGCCGAGCCGCGGTACGTCTTCAGCTACCGCATCCGGATC
>CAYMJK010000018.1:0-10182 GCA_964390535.1 uncultured Phycisphaeraceae bacterium
TCCCACGCGCCGGGTCCGCGAGGGGGGCTTCGACCGGCTGATGAGCCGGTCCAGCGGCCGCCACTGGGCCCAGACGTGGTGGATGAAGGCCATGGAGCGGGTCGATATATGAGTGTTGACGATCGAACCGCCGGGCAGCCCGAGGGCGCCGAGGAAACCAGGACAGCAGGAGACCCCCCGCTCAGCGAGGGGGCGCCCGGAGCGCGCATGGCCGACGATCCGCTGAGCCAGACGAAGACCAGCCTGCACCGCCGCTGGGTGCTCAAGATGGCGCTCATCACGCTGGCGGGGATCCTCGTCGGGTTCTGGGGGTTGTACGACGCGAAGATCAAGTATCCCGAGCGCGGGGCCCGCCACGCGGAGTACATGGAGTGGCAGTATCTGCAGGCGGAGCGCGATGCCGCGGGGCTGAGCCTCGCTGGCGAGGCGGACCCGGAGGCGGCGCTGGCGCAGCTCGGCGCCCGGTCGCCCGCCTACTTCACGAACAACCCGGCCGATGAGGCCAAGCTCGGCTGGCTGCGGTCGCTGAAGACGATCGGGCGGCTCGAGCCGGCGCACACGACTTATGGGGGCGAGCGGTCGAGCCCGGCCGATCGGCTGCGGGAACTGACGGAGAAGTGGAACACGAGTTCGGCGCCGAAGGCGCTGGCGGCGTTCGACCTGCCGCTGCAGTGGGGCTTCTGCATCGGCGGGTTCCTGCTGGCGGGGGCGATGGTGGCGCTGTTCGCGAAGGTGGCGTCGAAGACGTACCGGTGGGATCCGCAGGCGAAGGCGCTGACGCTGCCGGGGGGGGCGGCGCTGGCGCCGGACGACATCGCCGACATCGACAAGCGCAAGTGGCACAAGTTCATGGTGACGATCCGGGTGGCGGCGGGGCACGGCAGCCTCGGCGGCAAGGACATCAAGCTGGACCTGTACCGGTACACGCCGCTGGAGGAGTGGGTGCTGGAACTGGAGCGGATCCGGTTTCCCGACCGGGCCGAGACGGCCACCGAGGCGCCGCAACGCGCCGAGGCGGAAGAGCCCGGGGCGGACGGGGCGCCGGCGCCGGCAGGGGTGGCGGCGGCAGGCGCAGGCGAACAGCCGGGCGAACCCGGCGGCCCGGAATCCGAACAATCAGATGGATCGCCCGCGGAGCGGAAAGGCGACGGCGCCTGAGCGCCGACCCGTCCGGAGCCTGAAGCCCCCCGCGGAGCGAGGGGTACCCCAGCCGAGAGACCCCCGCGAGGGGGTACCCAAGGAGGGCCTGCTCGATCGAAATCGCCGCGGCAAGTGTGGTGACGCTGGTGTGCCTGCTGGCGCCCGTGCTCATCATCGTCGGGCTGCCGGCGACGTGGCTGATGGTGGCCGCGGCGGTCGGGGCGAACCTGCTGGGCCCATGGCTGGGGTGGTGGCCGGCGGGCGAGCCGATGTTCTCGTGGTGGACGGTCGGCGTGGTGGCGGGGCTGGCGCTGCTGGCGGACATCACCGACACCGTGGCCGGGGCGCTCGGCGCCAAGCGGGCGGGGGGATCGCGCCGGTCGTATATCGGGGCGATTGTCGGGGGGATTCCCGGGGCCATCATCGGGACGTTCATGCTGCCGATTCCGCTGGTGGGGACGCTGGCGGGCGGAGCGATCGGCGCCGGGCTGGGGGCGATGCTGTTTCAGATCACCAGCGAGGAGCACACGCTCTCGACGGCATCCAAGGTGGGGGCGGGCGCTGCGGCGGGGTGGCTGGTGGCGATGGTGATCAAGCTGGCGATCGCGCTGACGGTGGGAGTGATCCTGGTGACCTCGGCGTGGGTCCCGTGATGGAGTGTGGCGCAGAACGACTGGCTCGAATGGCCGTGAACTCATGACGGCGAAGCACGGAGAAAACATGCCGCAAAGCCTCGAAGCTGCCGCGCCGGGCGCCGCCCCTGCGCCGGAGACCGCCCGCGATGTGAAGCATTTCGTGCTGGACACGAACGTGCTGCTGCACAATCCGGGGGCGCTGTTCGTGTTTCAGGAGAACCAGGTCGTGATCCCGTTCGCGGTGATCGAGGAACTGGACAAGCTGAAGCGGCAGGAGGACGACATCGGGCGCAACGCCCGGGAGACGATCCGGTATCTGGACGCCCTGCGCACGCTGGGGAAGCTGACCGAGGGCGTGCCCTGGGGTGGCGCGCCGGCGGCGCTGCGGGCGGGGGCGTCGGTGGGCCCCAACGGCGAGACGGGGACGATCCGCATCGCGATCACTGATGGCGAGCGGCCGGAGGTGCTGCACGAGGACAGCCGCGACAACAGCATCATCGCGACGGCGTGGCGGCTGCACGAGGCGGGCAAGCGCACCATCTTCGTCTCCAAGGATCTCAACGCGCGGATCAAGAGCGACGCCCTGGGCATCCGCACCGAGGACTTCGAGAACCAGAAGGTGGATGCCGACCGGCTGTACACCGGGTATCTCTCGGTCTCGGCGCCCGGCGGGCTGATCGACGAGATGTACGACGAGCGGATGCTCCCGCTGGAGCGGCTGGAGTCGGCGCTCACCGCGACCACCGGGGATGGCGAGCAGTACCCGCGCGAATTGGAGCCGAACCAGTTCCTGCTCATGCAGGATGTCGAGGATGAGAATCACACCGGGCTGGGGCGGCGGCTGGCGGACACGCGGCACGTGATCCCGGTTTCGGCGCCGCGGAAGCCGGTGTTCGGGATCATGGCGCGCAACGTGCAGCAGACGATGGCGCTGGACCTGCTGCTGGACGACGAGATCCAGATGGTGACGCTGCTGGGCTCGGCTGGGACGGGCAAGACGCTGCTGGCGCTCGCCGCCGGCATGAACAAGGTGTTCCAGGAGGAGCGGTACGACAAGCTGCTGGTGGCGCGGCCGATCATGCCCATGGGGCGCGACATCGGCTATCTGCCGGGTGACAAGGACGAGAAGCTGACGGCGTGGATGCAGCCGATCTTCGACAACCTGGAGTATCTGCTTTCGACCCGCGGCGGGCACATGCAGAGCGCCGACAGCCACACGCACATGCAGCGCATCGACAAGATGATCATGGACGGCAAGCTGGTGCTGGAGCCCCTGACCTACATCCGCGGGCGCAGCATCCCGCACCAGTTCATGATCGTGGACGAGGCGCAGAACCTGACGCCGCACGAGGTGAAGACGATCGCCAGCCGCGTCGGCGAAGGGACGAAGCTGGTGCTCACCGGGGACATCGGGCAGATCGACAACCCGTACCTCGATCGCTCCAGCAACGGCCTGAGCTACGCGGTGGAGAAGATGAAGGGCCTGGGGCTGGTCGGGCATGTGACGCTGGCGCGCAGCGAGCGGAGTGAACTGGCCAGTCTCGCCGCGACACGGTTGTAGGAGTTGTCACCACAGAGGCGCAGAGGCCACAGAGTGGGAGCGCAGAATCATGGGCAGCCGACTGAGCGTTGTCACTGGGTCAATCGGCGCCGGGCTGGGGGTGATGATGAGCGTGGTGCTGTGTACGGGCTGCGCGTCGTCGCCGCGGCAGCCCGCTCAGGAGACGCCGCGCCAGCTTGGCGGCGCCGGGACCGACGAGTTCGTGACGGCGGTGGAGCTCGATGAACTCACCCGGGCGTTCGCCGACCGGTATGTCGGTCTTCTCTATTCCGCCTGCGACGCCCTGAAGAAAGATAATCCTGATCCACAGCAGCGACTCCAGGCCCAGCAGCTGCTGCTGGACGGGGCCACCAATGTGTATGACATCGCCAGCAATGCCGACTCGTTCACCCGGGTGCTGGATCTCGTCGTTGTCACCAGGTTGATGAGCTATGTGTGGGTGGACGACGGCCGGGCCGACCAGGTCTTCGGTGATCGCGCCGCGCCGCTGGTTGACGCCCTGACCCACGCGCGCGATGAAGCGCAGGCGCTGGCGGCGCGAGTGCTCAGCGCCGAACACCTCGCCGTGCTCGAATCGCTGGTGCTGGACTGGCGAGAGGAGGATCGGGGGATGACCCACGCCTCGTTCGTGCGCTTCTCGAACTTCGCTATCGGCCGGGGGCGCTCCGCAGCGTCGGAAGTGCAAGCGGCCGGCGGCTTCTTCAGGGAAGTCGGCGAGGTGGGCCAGGCCGTCGATGAAGCTCGCCTCCTGAGCGAGCGAGTGTTCTATCGCTTCAAGCGCGAGCCCACCCTCCTGCGCTGGCAGTTCGAGGCAGCCAAGGAGGACATGCTCGCCACCCCCCGGATCGCCTCGTCGCTCGACAATCTGGAACAATTGACCGATCAGGTCGAGCAGTGGCCCGCGCACCTCGCCGCCCAGCGCGAGGCCCTTCTTGCATCCGTCGATTCCCGCATGGATCGCGTCGACACGACCTTCGCCAGTGCAAAAGATGTCGTCGCGGAGACCCGGTCGCTCGTCGTTGCGCTGGACCAGGCGAGCGAATCGCTGGACCCGTTGCTCACGACGGCTGATGACCTGTTCACGCGATACGAGGCATGGCGCCGATCGGCCACCACGGACACTCCGCGCTTCGACATCCGTGCGTACACCGAGATGATGGAGGAGACGACGGCGGCGGCGGACAGCGTGGATCAGGCGCTTCGAGCGTCGGCCGATCTTCTGGCATCGCCCGACTGGCGCGCCCGGATCGACGAATGGAACCGCGCAATGGACGGGCGGATCGTCACGGCGGCCGATCAGAGCAGACTGGTGCTGGACAGCTTTTTCCGCCGCCTCTACCTGGCGCTCGGCGCGCTGCTGGCAGCGATCATTCTGTTCCACCTCATTGCGATCCTGCTCGTGCGGAGGCTTGCGCCTGCCACGGTGAAAGGCTGATCAAGTGTGAACAGCGCATGCCGGAGGGATGTCACCCGGCCCGGCGCTGCGGTACAGCGCAATGGCCTCTTCCCGAAGGGGCTGAGGGCGCGCTCGGGCGAACGCGGCCGTCCGCAGAGTGCTGCAAGGGCGCCGCAGGCGGCGGCATACGTGAACGAGACGATGTCACCGCACATCGGGCGACGCGCCTGCTTCCCTCTGTCCCCCCCCTGCGCCTTGCAATGCTCCACAGGAGAACGACATGCGAACCGCATGGTTTGCATGTCCACGACCCGGTAGCGGACGGCGGTCTGTGTCGAGCCAGCGCAAGCGCGGATCTGGCGGTCCCGCGACCGGCCTTCCGGATTTGCCATTTGCCCATTTGCGATTTGCGCGATTTCGCCGCTCAGCCGCGGCGCATTTCCTCGTCGAGCTGGCGCTCCTGGCGGCGGATCTCGCGCTGGAATGAGTCGCGCCATTCGAGGTTCTGCTCGACGAGCAGGGCGCTGCGCATCGCCTCGAGCGTCTCGGGATCGGCGTGATTGAGGGCGCGGCAGGCCCGGAGTATGCCACGGAGGATGAGCGGCTCGCGGCTCTGGACGCTGCGGGCCCGGCGGAAGGCGTCGAGGGCCTGCTCGGCGTATCCGGCCTTGTAGTAGGCGACGCCGAGGTGGTAGAGGGGGCGGTAGTCGCCGGGGGCGAGTTCGGCAGCGCGGCGCAACTGCTGCACGGCGCCGAGATAGTTGCCCCCTTCGGCGTAAAACACGCCGAGATTGTGGTGCGGCGCCCAGTAGTCCTCGGCGGTGGCGATCGCCTCGCGCCAGAGTCGCTCGGCAACATCGGGCTTGTCGTCCTCATACGCCGCCTGGGCTTCGGCATCCAGCCGGGTGGCCTCGCGGATGCGCGGCCGGTCGTCGGCGATCTCGCTGACGAAGTCGGCGCCGCCGCTGGGCTGGCTTGCGCATGCGCCGACCAGCACCGAAGCCAGCGCGGACGCGAGAAGACAGATGAAGGCTCGATGCTGCGTCACGGGCTCCGCTCCGATTGTGGGCGATAGGGCTTGACGAAAACGACATCGACGTTCCAGCCTTGTGCGATGGGCTCGATCACGAGACTCGTGATCTCGATGCCGGGGATCTCCTCGACCACGCGCGTCAGCCACGTGGCCACCGGGCCGAACTCGCGGTTGCGGATGCCGCTGATCCGCACGGTCGTCTCTTCCAGCGCGCCGCTGGGGCGATCGCTGGAGGGAGCGTTGGGCAGAGGGTTGTCGAGCCCGGCCTCGCGGGCGTATCCCTGGATGCGCGTGACCAGGTCGGGCACGCGCTGGTAGGGGTTTTCGGCACCGCGGGAGCGGGCCTGCTCGTACTGCGGGACGAGCTGCGAGACCAGATGCTGCTCGGTGCGGGCGCTGCGGAGGCGGCTCGCCGCGGCAGCGCGCTCGACAGCGCCCCAGAGGGCGATGACGCCGGCGCCGAGGAGCACGGCGAGAGCCAACGCGACCAGCCGGCGCGGGCGGTTGCGCCGGGCGCGGCGGGCGGCCATGGCGGCCATCTGGTAGCGGGGATCGTCGGCATCGCGATCGACGCTCGGGCTGGAGAGGTCGTGGTCCATCATCGACCTCCCCCCGCGCGATCGTCCGCGATCCACCTGCCGATGAGCGAGACGTTGTTGCCGAGGCGATTGCCAAGGTAGCGGACGTTCAGGGCGACATCGTGGGCGGTGGCTTCCACGGCCTCGGCGGTCTCGGTGTCGGGCGCCTCGAACTTCACGGTCACCGCCGCGCTGGAGAGATTGATCTCCTGCAGCGTGATCTTGTAGCCGTGTTCGCCGAGGAAGAGGGCGATGGCATCCAGTTCCTCGAGGATCGGACGCGGAGGCGAGCGCAGCGCCTGGCCCCGCGGCAGGCCGGTCAGATCCTCGATGCGCTGTGAGATGTGGTAGCTGAAGTCGCTGACGATAGTTGGATCGACGATGGCCGCCTCTTCGGCGGTGGCGGCGACGACCTCGTCCCGCGCGGCCTCGAAGCGGTCGGCGGCCCGCATCTGCCGCACACCGGTGACCGCCAGCAGGGCGGCGAGGCCGATGGTGGCGGCACAGATGGCCAGATAGGCGCCGCGCTGGGCCCGCCCCGGGCGCGACGAGAGGGCCACGAGCGACGCCTGCGGATCATCCGGATCGGCCATGCGCCCGAGGTCGGCCTGGCGCACGAGGCGATCGAGCGTGGACTCGATGGGATCGTCGGTGACGGCCATGTCCACGCTGGCGCCCGGCCACGCGGCGCCGAGCGCCTCGCCGATCTGTTGCGGCGTGAGCGCGGCGGCGGCGCCCGGCGCCGCCCCCATGTCCCCCGCATCGGTCACGGCGCCGGCGTCCATGGGGGGGCAGATGCAGATGATTCGGGCGGGCGCCTGCCCGAGCTGGGCGGACCAGCTCAGCCAGTCGCTGGTGAGGCGGGAGATATCCATGTGGCGGAGGACCGAGTGGCGGAGGACCGAGCCCTCGGTCTCGGCGCGGGCGAGGCGCATGCGCCCGCCGGTGACGAGCGCGCCGCCGCGGGCCCACGACCAGATCAGGGCGCCCTCGGGGTCGATGAGCACGCAGGCGGTGACCGGGGCGTCGGTGGCGACGATGCGGCCTTCGGCGTCGTGGGGGTCGTGGGGGTCGCCCGGGTCGCCGGCGCTGGGGTCCCAGGCGGCGCTGAGGGCGTGCCAGATCGAGAGCACGCGGCCGGCGCTGCGCCCGTGGGTGTCGAGGCGGTCGAGCAGGAGGCGGACATCGGCATCCGGGAGGGTCATGGCGCCGAGGCGGCCGGGGGCGCCGTTGCTGGCGCCGGTGGGCTGGCCGGCGGCCTGGATCGAGGCGTCGGCGACGGTGGCGTCGCGCCCGAAGCGGCCGGCGGGGGAGGCGCTGAACTCCTCGAAGTCGTCTTCGGCCGCGGCGCCGGCGCTGGCCCGGGCGAGGGCGGCCTGGACGACCTGGGTCTCGGCGGTGGGCGCGCTGAGCCAGTCGATGACCGCGCCCTCGGCATCCACGACGATGGCCGTGAGCGAGGGGGCGCCTTCGCCGGCGGCGCCGAGTCGCTCGTCGATCCAGTCGGCGGCCTCCGTCAGTTGCGCGGCTGGATCGAGGTTTGTCTCCTCGGGCGCCCATGTTTCGGCGGTCTGCATGCCGACCAGGCGGACGCGGCGCACGCGCCGGCCCCGATCCTGGCGCTGGATGAGGACCACGCGCGTCGCCATCAGTTGTTCGAGGCTCCGTTGCCGCCAGCGGGGCGGGTTGGCCTGGCGCGGGTCTGCGTCTGCGCGGGGGTGGCGGGGGTGGGGCCGTTGGCGTCGCCGCCGCTCATATTGCCGTTGCCATTGCCGGCGGCGCCAAGGCCGTTGGCCGCTGCGCCGAAGCCGTTGCCGGCGCCGCCGCTCGCTTCCAGGGCGCGGGTCGCGGCCCGCTGCCGCTCTTCCATCTCGAGCCGGCGGCGAGCGCGGGGGTCGAGGCCATCATCCTCGGCGCCGGACGCGACGCCGCCCTGGATGGAGCGGGTCTGCCCGGGGCTGACGACCGACTGGCTGCCGGCGCCGGCGCCACCCATGCCGCGGCCGGGGCTGATGTCACCTGCGAGCGGCGGCTGGCGCTCGCCGAGGGCGATCTCGATCTCCCGACCGCCGCGATTGATGACGATGCGGTCGGGATGTACCTCCTCGACGCGGAAGTCCGGGCCGGACTCCCCGGCGCCGAGCAGCAGTTGGTCGGCGCCGACACCGATGACGGCGACAGCGCCCTCGCCGGCGCCGATGGCGCCGAGCAGGCGCACGCTGTCGGGCGGGGGCGCGGGCGGCGCCTCGGCGGTCTGGGCCGGCTCGGGCTCGCCGGTGAAATCGTGCCGGTACGCGGAACTGAGGCCCTCGGCGATGAGGTAGGGGAGAACCTCGATCCCCTCCTCCTGCGGCTCGGGGAGGGGGGGCGCCTCCACGGGCGCCGGGCGGATGGAGGCGGGGTCGGCGCCGGCGCTGATCGCCAGGGCGCCGCTGCCCAGCAGCAGGATCGCGCCCGCGGAAAGGCCCACAGCGCGGATTGCCGCGGCCTGGGATCGAGACATGGCGTGTGACATTGCAGAACCTCCTTCGGCGCGCGGGCGCCGCCAGTCATCCTATTCCAGCGCGACCCGTTCCCAGTGCAGAAACGGGCCGAGCGGCGAGAAGCTCATGATCGACCCCTGACGCGCTCCGCTCTGCCGGCGCGGAATCACAACCAGCCCGCGATAGCGGCCGGTTTCGCCCCCGCGCGAGCCGCTGACGCGGATGTCCAGTTCCCACAGTTCGGGCTCTGCGGTGATCGAGCGCATGAGGGTGGCGCGGTCGGGCGGCTCGAGGCCGGCGGTCGCCAGCGTCTGGTTGCGCATGGTGACGTCGGAGACGGGGCCGGCGGCCACGGCCTCGCGGATCTTCGCGGCGATCTCGGGGGCCTGCGCTGCGCCGAGGGCGGCCTCGATCGCCGCCTCCAGCACTTCGGGCGCAGCTTCGATGACGCTGATCTTCGGCGGGCCGACAAGGCGTGTGTACTGCTCCAGCGCGCTGCGGCCCACGCGCTGCGCGAGCGCCTCGCGCAGCGCCTGCGCGCGAGCGACCTCGTCATCCGGAAGCCCGTCGAAATTACCGAGGGCGGCGCCCTGGGCATCGCGCAGGAAGACGGAGACCACGCCGCCGGGCAGTTCGATGTCAAGGGCGTGCCCATCCGGCCCGAGTCGCTCGGCGACCGACTCGCCGCGGACAGTGCGGAGCCAGCCGGAGAGGAGCTCGCGCAGGCCGCGCTCGATGTGGCGCTGGCGCGTGTGCTCCATCTGTCGCTGCACCGAGCGGCTGACCGCGGCATGGCGCTGCAGGATGACGGCGACGGCCATGGAGGAGACCATGGTCAGCAGCGTGACCAGCACGAGCGCGTAGCCGCGCTGCCGGGCGGAGCTTCGGGCCGCGTCGGTGGGGCGCCGGGCCATCAGTTGCCCTCCGGCGTCATGAACATGGTTCCTTCCGTGCGGACGCCGCGCTCGTCGATGAAGGTGCTGGTCTGGCCGTCTTCGATGCGCGTCTCGGTGGCGCCGGCGTCTCCGCTTTCTCCTTCGCTCTCAGCCTCGGCGCCGGCCTCTTCGGCGGGATCGGCGCCGACGGTCCATGCGACCTCGAAGACCCAGCTCGCGGTGAGCATCTCCGGCGTGGTGATCTCGAGTTCGGCGTAGGCGGGCAGATCGGGCACGGTGATGGCGCGGTAGCCGTCGTGCCACTGGCGCCCCTTGAAGACGCGCCAGCGGAGCCAGATCACCTCCTCCACGAGCTCGATGGCGCCTTCGGCAACCGAGACATCCACGCGCGTCGGTGTGAATCCGCCGGGGTTCTCGTCCGGCGGCGGCTCGGCGCCCGCCTCGAGCGCCTCGCGCCGCG
>CAYMJK010000019.1:0-3806 GCA_964390535.1 uncultured Phycisphaeraceae bacterium
GTGGCTGGAGGGGCTGCTCGCCGGGAGCGGGCTGATGCTGCTGCACGACGAGCGACTGTGGAATCCGCTGGACGAGTGGGTGGCGCAGATCAACCCGGACCGCTTCGAGGAGGTGGCGCCGCTGCTTCGACGCACGTTCTCGACGTTCCCGGCGGGCGAACGGCGGATGATCGGCGAGCGCGTGCGGCGGGGGGCCAGCGCGGCAGGCCCTGCCGCGGCGGCGGGTGTCGAGCTGAATCTCGAACGCGCGGAGAAGTCGCTCGATGTCATCGAGTTGATTCTCGGCGCTGCCGCCAGGGCGAAGGAGGCGAACAAGTGACCCTTGCGGATGCGAATGTCGAGCGTCAGCGTCGCTGGCGGCTGATCCTCGGCGGGGGCGACGCGGATGGCGTGGGCGCCAGCCTCTCCGGCCGCGACCAGGCGATCGACAAGGCCCTCGCCGCGCTCTACGGCGATGACGGCGACGCCCGGAGCAAGGGCCGCCGCGGCGGGCTGGGGGGCTCGGCGCCGCATGTGGCCCGGTGGCTCGGCGACATCCGCACGTACTTCCCCGCCTCGGTCGTACGCGTGATGCAGAAGGACGCCATCGACCGCCTCGGCCTCGCCCGCATGCTGCTGGAGCCGGAGCTGCTGGAGACGGTCGAGGCGGATGTGCACCTCGTCAGCACGCTCATCTCCCTGGGCGGCGCCCTGCCGGCGAAATCGCGCGAGACCGCGAGGCAGGTGGTGCGCAAGGTGACCGACGAACTGATGCGCAAGCTCGAGCAGAAGACGCGACAGGCCGTGATCGGCGCGCTCAACCGCTCGGCCCGAACAAACAGGCCCCGCCACGCCGACATCGACTGGAACCGCACCATCCGCCTCAACCTCAAGCACTACCAGCCCGAGTACCAGACGATCATCCCGGAGCGCCGCGTCGGCTACGGCCGCAAGCGGCACGCCCAGCAGCGCGATGTCATCCTGTGCATGGACCAGAGCGGCTCCATGGCCGATTCGGTCGTGTACGCCGGTGTCTTCGGCGCTGTGCTCGCCTCGATGCCTGCGCTTCGCACGCGCGTCGTCGCCTTCGACACCAGCGTGGTGGACCTCACCGACAAGTGCGAGGATCCCGTCGATGTGCTCTTCGGTGTGCAACTCGGCGGCGGCACCGACATCAACCAGGCGATCGCCTATTGCCAGACGCTCGTCACCCGCCCGCGCAACACCGTGCTGGTGCTCATCACCGATCTGGAAGAGGGCGGCGACGGCGCCCGCATGCTGCAGCGCATCGCCAACCTCGTCGCTTCCGGTGTCACCGTCATCTGCCTGCTCGCCCTCAGCGACGAGGGCCAGCCCTTCTACGACCACGAGATGGCCGCCCGCCTCATGGCCCTGGGCGTCCCCGCCTTCGCCTGCACGCCGGATATCTTCCCCGACCTCATGGCCGCGGCCATCGAACGGCGCGACCTGAGCCAGTGGGCCACCCACCAGAAGCCGCCGCGATGAACTCAGCCTGCAAACTCCGCCGCCCGCCCCCCTTGCCGACCGGGACCCTCAGCGAATGGGCGCAACAGGACTCGAACCTGTGACCTCTTCCATGTGACGGAAGCGCTCTAGCCAACTGAGCTATGCGCCCGGGACCTCGGATCGTTCGGAGGGTCCGGGCTCGGGTCAAGGGCCAGGCGACCGGTCTTCGGCGCCGGGAGTCGCCATCGGAGGTCGTCGGCCGGCCTTCGCCGCGGGTTTCGTCATCGAGGTCGCCGCCGGGCGTCGCAGGCGGTCGCCGCTGGGCGCCGCCGGCGCCGCCGTGGGCAGGGGATGGCCGCCGGCCTGCGGCGTCACCCTGGGCCTGCGGACGCGGTCGGCGCATCTGCTGCAGGCGGGGAGGGCGGGTGGGGCGAGGGCGCCGGTCGGCTCGGCTCGTAGCCGATGCCGGCCTTCGGCCGCGCGGCGAACGGGCGGAGCAGGTCGTCAATGTCGTCACGTCGAGAGACGTCGTGCGTCGGGCATCAGCACGGTGCGGCTACGGCTACGGCTACCGCGGCGGCCCCGCGAGGTTGCGGGCAGCGGGGATCGTGAGGTGGCAGCGGACGCCATCGGGGTCGTACTCGATCGTCGAGGCGCCGCCGAGCTGGTACGGGGCGAGTTGCTCGATGATCGACGAGCCGTAGCCGCGACGGGCCGGCGGGGTGACGGGCGGGCCGGCCCGTTCCTGCCAGTCGATGCGCAGTTCGCCATCCACCACGGCCCACCGCATCTCGACGGCGCCCGCTTCCGACGAGAGCGCCCCGTGCCCGGCCGCGTTGGAGGCAAGCTCGTGGAAGATCATCGCCAGTGTCTGCGTCGCCTCGGCATCCAGCATCACCTGCGGGCCGCCCAGGCGCAGGCGCCGCTCCCGCTCCGGGCGCACGAAAGGCGCCAGCACCTCCTCGATGAGCGTCGCGAGGTCTCCCCCCTGCCACCGCTGGCTGTGCAGCACATCCTGACTCACCGCCAGCGCGCGGAGCCGGCCTTCCATTGCCGAGGCGAAGTCGTCGAGCGACGCGGCCTGGCGGCGCGTCTCGGCGATCATCGCCTGAATCACCGCCAGCGTGTTCTTGGCGCGATGGGCAACCTGCGAGACCAGCGCATCCTTGCTCTCGATGGCGCCCGCCTGCGCACGCAGCGCGTACTGCCGGGCCCGATCGCGCAGCGCGATCCGCAGCGCCGGTCCAAGCGCCGCCGGCGCCGCCCCCCGCGGGAGCAGCATCGCGCCGCGCAGCGGGTCCAAGTCCGGGCTCGCCTCCTCGCCCCGGAGCAGAACCACCACCGTCACATCCGACCATGCAGGCTGCGACGCCAGCATGCGCGCCAGCGCTGCCGCGTCGTCGCCGGCCAGCGCCTCCTCATCCACCACGATCGCGCCGACGCCGCGCGCGCCGGCCGTCTCCTGCCGCTCGGCCTCCTCTTGCCCTGCCTCGCGCCCCCCCACCGCTCTCGCCGTAAGCGGCTCCGCCACTTCCGCCGCGATGGCGCGGCAGAGCGCATCCACATCACACGCGGCAGCGCACGCAAGCCCGGCGCTGCGCACAGCGTCCGCCGCAGCTTCGGGCGCCCGGCCCCTCCCGGCGCTCAGCGTCAGCACCGGCAGCGCCTGCGCCGCCGCGCCGGCGCCCGAGCCGCCGCGGCCGATCGCTGACGCCTCGTCGCTCCCGGCGCAGCCAAGCCCGCGAACACCAGTGGCGTTCCTGATCACACACATCCTCCTTCGCAGCCCCGCCGCCGCGGCTGCTCGGCGACGGTAGACGGCTGGGGCCCATCGCAAGCCCCGCCGGCGCCCGTGCGGCCACCCGCGGGCGCCTCGACCCGCCGGGCGAAGCCCATTTGGGAATGCCGACCCATGCGGCGCCCCCCGGCGCCAGGCGCCGCCGATGCCAGACGCACGCGCCGCCCGGCCCCGTATCGTCCCAGGTGATGGCAGCGCCCCCCTTCCGGCAGCGCGTGGAGCAGCAGATGTCGAACGCCCCCGCGCGGCCACGGGTGCTCATCGTCGGCAGCGGCTTCGCCGGGCTTGCGGCGGCGAACGCGCTGCGCCGCGCCCCCGCGTTGCTCACGGTGCTCGACCGGCGCAACCATCATGTCTTCCAGCCGCTGCTGTACCAGGTGGCTACGGCCTCGCTCTCACCGGCCGACATCAGCGCGCCGATCCGGACGGTCCTGCGCCGGCAGAAGAACTGCGAAGTGGCGCTGGCGGAGGTCACGGGCGTCGATGTCGCCCGGCGCCGGGTCGCCGTGGCGGGGGGCGCCATCCCGTACGACTACCTCGTGCTCGCCGCGGGCGCAACGCA
>CAYMJK010000020.1:0-4949 GCA_964390535.1 uncultured Phycisphaeraceae bacterium
GTCGGGGCGATGGCCCTGCTTGGCGTTGGCCTCTACATGTTCTTCAGCGGCAAGTGGTTCATCCGGCGGATCACCCGGGGGCTGGGGCCGCACGCCGAGGGCGTCTGCCCCGGCTGCGGGTACGACCTGAGCGGGCTGCGCGTCAGCCGCTGCCCCGAGTGCGGGCTGAAGCTGCCCGCCGAGGTTGCCGCGGCAGCGCGGCCGGGGTCGGGGGCGGGGTCGGGGGCGGCCCGGTAGACTTGCCGCCATGGATGAGACCGCGCGCCCCGATATGCCCCGCCGCACACATCTGCCCGACCCGCGCCGGACGCCGCGGTTTGCCGGAGTCTGCACATTCTGCCGGTATCCGATGCTGGACCTCGTGCCGCCGGCGTCGCGCCCGGTGGACTGGCTCCTCTACGGCTATCCCTTCGACGCCGGCGTGACATACCGGCCCGGCGCCCGCTTCGGCCCGCGGGCGATCCGCGAGGCCTCCCAGTACGTGAAGGCGTACTCGATCGAGCACGATGTCGATGTGCCGGGCGTGCTGAGTCTCGCGGATGCGGGCGACGCTCCGATCGCGCCGTTTTCCTGCAAGGAGACGCTGGATGCGACGGTCGCGTTTGCCCGCGCGCTGCCGGATGCGGCGCACACAAAACTGCTCGCCGTCGGCGGGGATCACTCGCTCGCCTACGCGAACATGAAGGCGACCTGGGAACGCCGCGGCAGCCCGGCGCGCGGCCTGGCCCTCGTGCACTTCGACAGCCATCTCGACACGGTGGACATGACCGGCGGGGAGAAGTGGAGCCACGCCTCTCCGTTCATCCGGGCGATCGAGGACGGGATCCTCGACCCGAAGCGGATGATCTCGATCGGGATCAAGGGCCCGCTGAACGCGAAGAGCGACCTCGACTACGCCCGCGAGCAGGGCGTCCAGATCGTCACGCACGAGCAGTGGCAGCGCGAAGGCGATGGCCCGCTACGGGCGTTTCTGAAGCGCTTGGGGACGGGCGAGGCGTACCTGAGCTTCGACATCGACTGCGTGGACCCGGCGTTTGCGCCCGGGACCGGCACACCCTGCGCCGGCGGGTTCACCAGCGCGGAATCGCTTGGGCTGGTGCGCGCGTGCGCGGGGATGAATCTGGTCGGGGCGGATGTCGTGGAGGTGCTGCCGGACCGGGATCCGGCGGGCGTGACGGCGTTTCTCGCGGCGAGCGTGCTGTTCGAGATCCTGTGCCTGGATGCCGTGCGGCGGCGATAGCTGGCCCGTGCGCCGGGTGCTCAAACTCAGCCCTCGCCGGTCGCCCGGATGATGACGACGGTCGCGTCGTCCTCGGCATCCGCGCCCTCCCGGAAGGTCGCGGCGCCATCCAGCACGGCATCGCAGAGCTCGGCGGCGGAGGCGCCGGGCCGCTGCCGCACGATCTCGCGGGCCCGATCGAGCCCGAACTGCTCCCCTGCGGGCGAGCGCGCCTCCAGAATGCCGTCGGTGAGCAGCACCAGCGTCTGTCCAGTCTTGAGCGGCGGTCCCTTGCCCGCGGTGTAGCGCGTGCCCTCCTCGACGCCCAGCGGAATGTTCCCCCCATCAAGCGACTCGAACGCGCCGTCGCCCGGGTCCAGCAGCATCGGCGGCTCATGGCCGGCGCTGACCCAGGTGAGCCCCTCCGGCCCGATCCGCACGCAGCACATCGTCATGAAGCGGCCCGATGTCATGTCGCGGGCCAGCCCGGCGTTGAGGCCCGTGAGCAGCGTCGCGAGGTCGTCGCTGGAGTCCGCCAGTGTGCGAAGCTGTGCCCGGGCGGTGGTCATGAACAGTGCTGCGGCAAGCCCATGGCCGGAAATATCCCCGATGGCCACGATGCAGGCGCCGTCGCGCGGACCCAGGAAGTCGAAGTAGTCGCCGCCGGTCTTCTCGCAGTAGACGCTCCGCCCGGCGATGTCGAACCCCGGCAGATCGGGCGCTGCGCTCGGCAGAAGGCTCGCCTGCGCCTCCATCGCGAGAGAGAGCGACTCCTGGAGGCGTAGGCGCTCGCGCAGTCGGGGCGCCATCTCGTTGAGCGCGCGCGCGGTCTGGCGCAGCTCCCGCGGCCCGCGTTCCGGCACGTGGGTCTCCTGATCGCCCGCCGCAACGGCGCGGGCGGCGCTGGTGATCGCCTCGATGGGGCGCGTCAGCCGGCGCGCCCCCACGACCGCCAGAACAAGCGCCGCCGCCACTACCGCAGAGCCGATGACCGCGTTCTGGGCTACCTGGCCCGCCACGCGCTGGGCCACCGCCCGCTGCGCCTGGGCGCCCTGCGTCGCGACCGCCGCCCGAGGGGCGATGAGCAGCAGCCCCGCTCCGAACTCGGTGGGCCGGATCGGCGCCCAGGCGACCAGCGCCTGCGTCCCCTCGATCGTGCACGCGATGGCGCCCGGCCTGGCCTCGCCAAGCGCATCCAGGATGGCGGCGGTGTGCTCGGAATCATCGCAGGCGAAAACCGCCTTGCCCTGCGCCGGGTCCTTGCCCGGCCTGCGCTCCCCCAGCAGGAGTAGCGCCCGCCGGCCGCCGGGCCCCTCGCCCAGCCGCACGAGGGCCGCCCGCACGCCGCTCAGGGCGCCAGAGGGCAGCGAGACCTGGTCCAGCGTGTCCGCGATCCGCAGTTCGAGCCCGGTCATCCCGGCGGTGGCGCCGCTGCGCAGACGGATCGAAGCGCCGAAGAAGATCGTCTGCTCGCCCGTCAGTGGATCGGGCGCAAGCATCGGCCCGACCAGGCCGGCGGCGCCGCGCGCCTGCTCGAAGATGGCGCGCCGGCGCGGATCGAACCCGCCGGGCAGGTCCCCCGTCCCCGGATAGATCGAGTAGGCGCCCGAATCGAGCGCGACATACTGCCACAGCAGCGTCTCCGGCCCGCCGAAGGAGAGGGCGGCGTAGGTAGGCGTCATGGAGCGCAGGCGGTCTGCCTGCTCCTGCGCCTTGTCGCTCGACTGCGGCGCCAGCCCGACCACCTGCGTCGTCGGCGATATCCGCATCGTGCGCTGCACACCATCGGCCCCGGTCCGGAGGTGTCGGGGACTCGGCGCCAGATCGCCCGGCGCCGAGTGCGGATCGAGAAAGTCGTGCGGCGTCGCCGCCCGGGCCGCGCTCGGGGGGAGCAAATCCGGCGGCCCGTCCAGCAGCTCCTGCGCTTCCAGCGACTGGAGGGCGACCGCGAGCGTGAGGGCGTGCATCTGCTGGCTGAGCAGCCGGGCGTTGTCGCCGGCCGCCTGCAGCAGCGCCTGGCTGGACCGCTCGACCATGGCGTCGCGCTGCCGCGCGCCGAGTTCGTCGCCGAGCCGGCGCACCGAGCGCTGCCCGATGAGCGCAGCCACCAGCAGCGGCGCGACGCCGATCGCAAGCAGAATCATCAGCAGGTAGGTTCGAATGGCCATGCGCCGCCCTGCGGCGCTCAATCCTTCCACTTCCGCAGCGGCGGCCCGACATAGCCGGCCCGCGGGCGGATGAGGCGGTTGTCCGCGTGCTGCTCCATGATGTGGGCCGCCCAGCCCGTGACTCGGCTGGCGACGAAGATCGGTGTGTACTGCGGCACGGGGATGCCCATGGAGAAGTACGTCATGCCGCAGGGGAAGTCCACGTTGGGATGGATGTTCTTCTTCTCGAGCATGATCTTCTGCACCCGCTCGCCGAGGATGAACCACTTGAGCGCGGCGGGGCCCTTCTTCTCGGCGATCGAGCGGCCAAGGGCGTGCAGGATCGGCGCCCGGTGGTCACCCTGCTTGTAGACCCGGTGGCCGAAGCCCATGAGCTTGCGCTTGTCCTGAAACGCCCGCTCCATCCACGCGTCCACCGCGTCGGTGTCGATCCCGGCCTCGCCGACATCGTTCATGATCTCCTGCAGCATCTCCATCGCCGCCTCGTTGGCGCCCCCGTGCAGCGGGCCTTTGAGGGCCGCGATCGCCCCGGTCACGGCGCCGTGCATGTCGCTGAGCGTCCCGGCGATGACGCGGGATGCGAAGGTGCTGGCGTTGTAGTCGTGCTCCGCGTAGAGAATAAGGGAGACGTCGATGACGCGGGCGAACTCGCTCGACGGCTTCTCGCCGGTCATGAGATAGAGCAGGTTCGCGGCGTGGCCGAGCTTGGCGTCCCCGCCGGTGTCCGCCGCCACGAGGTCCTTCCCCTCGATGATCCGCTGCATGTGGCCGATGATCGCGGGGATCTTGGCGCAGATCCGCTTGGCCTTGCGCAGGTTCGCCTCGGGCGAGTTGTCCTGGCTGTCCTTGTCGAGGTTGCCGAGGATGCTCACGGCGGTGCGCAGCACATCCATCGGCACCGCCGATCCCTCGGCGAGCATCGGAGCGGCGGCCTTCAGGTAGTTGATTACGGGAGTCGCCACCGCGCGATTCGCGATGAGTTCGTCGGTGAAGAAGCGGAGTTGCTCGGGTCCCGGCCTTGACCCCTCCAGCAGCAGGTACGCGACCTCCTCGAAGGTGGCGTTGGCGGCAAGATCGGCGATCTCATAGCCACGATAGATCAGGCTCGTCTGGTCAACCGCGCACACGGCGGTCTCTCCGGCGATGACGCCCTCCAGTCCCTTGGCAATGGTGGCTTCCGCTGCTGCGCTCATCGTGAATTCCCTCTCGCGCGATGCTGCATCTGATTCATGCGGGCTCATCCGGCCCGGAGCCCACTGTAGGGCGCCGGAAGGCGCCCTCGCGCGGCCGCGACTCCCCGGATCCAGGGCCGAGCAGCACGCGCGGACCGACCGGGACCCGGCGCCTTCAGAAGCTCCACGGGGCGTTGGCCGCTTCTCGATTGCGCTGGTGGCGCTGGCAGTCCTGCTGATGGTTGCCGGCGTCGGGCTGGGGGTGATGTTCGGGAGCGGGAGCGGGGGCGACGCGCCGCCGCCTGAGCGCGCGCCGGCGACCTCCGGCGCCGGGTCTCTCGCCGCTGCGCCCGCCGGCTGCCTGCCGACCCCGTCGGGACCGGCGGGGGC
>CAYMJK010000021.1:0-3840 GCA_964390535.1 uncultured Phycisphaeraceae bacterium
GGCTGGATTTCCCCGACGATGTCCTGGCCGAGCTCGACATCGTCGTCGCCTCACCGCACGCCCCCTCCGCCAGGACACCCGGACCGCGACCGCCCGGCTGATCCGTGCGATCGAGAACCCGTTCGTCCGCGTGCTGGGCCACCCGACCGGCCGGATCATCGGCCGCCGCGCCGGGCTGGAGCTGGCCATCGACGAGATCGTCGCCGCCGCGAAGCAGCACGATGTCGCTCTCGAAATCAACGCCAACTGGCTCCGCCTCGACCTCCGCGACACGCACGTGCGCGCTGCGGTGGATGCCGGCTGCCTGATCGCGATCAACTGCGATGTCCACAGCACCGCCGACTTCGACATGCTCCCCTACGGCGTCACCACCGCCCGCCGCGGCTGGCTGACCCCCGAGCAATGCGTGAACACCTGGAGCCGCGCAAAGCTGAAGAAGTGGCTGGCGAGGAAGTAGGGGGAAACATCAGTGAGCAGGTCGGGTGAAACTGGAGAGGCGCCTCGCGAAGATAGGGGACAACGCATGCAAGCGGCATTGAATTCAAGGGCGGAACCTGACCTGCTGGCCCGCTTGGAAGCCTTCGACATCGACGGCGACGATCCAGGCCTCCCGTTTGCGGCAAGGTTGGCGCGGGAGAACGGGTGGCGCGCGGCGTATGCCGCCCGGGTCGTGCTGGAGTACAAGCGCTTCGCGTACCTTGCGATGGTCGCCGGCCACCCGGTGACACCTTCGGACCAGGTGGATCAGGCGTGGCATCTTCACCTGACCTACACGCGGTCATACTGGGAGCGATTCTGCGGCGGGGCGTTGCCGCGGCCCCTCCATCACGAGCCGACTCGCGGTGGCGACGCGGAGCGTGGGAAGTTTCATGACTGGTACGATCGCACGAAGGTTTCGTATCGCGAGATTCTCGGGGACGAGCCGCCGGCCGATATCTGGCCCGCGGCGCGCATCCGCTTCGGCGCCGACCTCGCATACGAGCGGATCAGCCGGGCGCGCAACATCGTGATCCCGCGTCGCACTGCCGCGGCTTTGCTCGCCGCCGCCTTCGGCGGTGTGGTCGTTCTCGGATGCGCGCCCCTGATGGCGCAGACGACCGGCCCGGACGGTCTCGTGATCGTGCTGGTCGCCGTCTTTGTCATCGGGCTGATCATCCTCGTGATCATCCGCAAGCACAACGGCGGCTCTGGCGGGGGCGGGGGCTGCGGCTTCTTCGGCGGCTTCGGCGGAGGTGACAGCGGTTGCGGCGGCGGCTGCGGGGGTGGGTGCGGGGGCAGCTAGGGGTCCGACTACGCCGATAGTCAGCGCACTGTCCCCTTCCGAGAACGCGAACCCGAACGTTTTCTCGTGTCGGCGTTTGACGCCCGCGCAGTTCGAGCTACACTCGCCCCTTCGCCATTGCACGAGGAGCCCGATGCTGCTACTCCGAGACAAGCTGACGCCCTGCGACCATGATGCGATGTCGTATCGCATCGGCGCCACAGCGCGCTCCGGGACAATGGCGAGGTAGGCTCCGCGCGAGTTTTGCCTCCTGTTGCCCCGGGGCCTCGCCTCGGGGTTTTTCGTTTTGCGCCCAGACACGCGCCGCGACGTCATCGCTATCGCCGCGCGCATCGAAAGGATTTCGTTTGCACACCAGTCTGTGCCCATCGCTGCCGAGCTGGCGGCGCGCTCCGCTCCGTATGGCTCGCGGGGGCGTGTTCCGCAGCAGCATCAACGCGGCGTGATGTGGTGATCCTCGTAGCTCAATCGGAAGAGCACTGAGCCCTTATCTCAGAGGTCGCGGGTTCGACTCCCGCCGGGACTCCAGGTGGGGCCGCAAGGCCCCGAGGGTTCGAATCCCTCTCCGCTTCGAGCGGGTACGCGTGGCCCGGGGGCATGCGCTCTCGGCCCGCTCGCCGGGCGCAGCGCGGCGCCGGCTTCGGCCGGCAAGGCGCGCGCCACCGGTTCGGCGGCTCTGCGGCCGCGATGGTCCGCGGCGTCAAGATGGCGCGCGCGGGCGTTCTGGTCCGGTTCCCGGGCGCTGCAGACAGCGGCGTCCTGGGCCGGCGACGGCGCCCGCCCTCGCCGCTCGCGACGCCCCGGATCCCGCGGCCCCGCCGCCACGCCGGGGCGGGCGGTTCGGAAGGCTGCTTCCGGGTCGCATTTTCGGCCAGCGCCGGGAGACCGGCGCTGCGCCTTTCGGCCGGCTGTTGCCGCGGGACGGTCCCGCGGGCCGGCGCGCCGCCCCGCTCTGTGGGGCCGTCGAAGGGAGTATTGCCATGAGACTGACTGTTCGCATCCGCAAGCACGAGCGCGGCCTGCGCTTCCGGCGCGGGGATTTCGCCGGCGTCGTCGGCCCGGGCGCCCTTGGCCCGTTCAGGCGCGCCGTCGGCGCCGCCCGCGGCCGCATCGAGATCGTGAGCCTGCTGGACACGAAGCTCGAGCACCCGCTGCTCGAGGTCCTCGTGCGCGACGAGTCGCTGCGCGACCTGATCGAGCTCGTCGATCTTGCCGCGGGCCAGCGGGCCCTGGTCTGGGTGGAGCGCCGGCTGGCCTACGTCCTGGATGAGGGTCTGCACGCCTTCTGGCGCGAGCCGCGCCGGGTCGAGGTCGAGGTGTTCGACCTCGCCGAGCCCCGGTTCGCCCACGCCAGCATGCAGGCGGTGCTCGAGCACCCGGATGCCGCCCGCCGGCTCGAGGAGGTCGATGTCGAGCCGCACGCGGCCGTGCTGTTCTACTTCAACGGCGAGTTGCGCGAGCGGCTCGGCCCGGGCAAGCACGTCTTCTGGAAGGGCGCGGGCCGGCTGCGCTTTCGCGTGATCGATCTGCGCGAGCGCGTCGCCGACATCGCGGGTCAGGAGATCCTGACCGCCGACAAGGTGACGCTGCGCATCAACCTCGTGGTGACCTACCGCGTGGCGGATGCCCAGGTCGCGGTGGAGAACTCTGCCGACTTCGAGCAGGCTCTCTACCGCGAGGCGCAGCTCGCCCTGCGGGCCGCCGTCGGCGGGCGCACGCTCGACGCCCTGCTGGCGGACAAGGAAGCCGTCGGCGCCGAGGTGCGCGAGGTCGTGCGCAGCCGCGTCGGTGAGTTCGGCCTCGATGTCCGCTCGGTCGGCCTGCGCGACCTCATCCTGCCGGGCGACATGAAGGTCATCCTCAACCGCGTCATCGAGGCGGAGAAGACGGCCCAGGCCGACCTCATCCGCCGGCGCGAGGAGACCGCCGCGGCCCGCAGCCAGGCGAACACCGCCAGGCTGCTCGCCGAGAGCCCGGCGCTCGTCCGCCTCAAGGAGCTCGAACTGCTCCGCGAGGCCCTCGCGGGCACGAAGACCACCTTCGTGCTCGGGCGCGGCGACATCCTGGAACAGGTCCGCTCGCTGACCGCCAGTGGCGAGGGGGCCGAGTAGTGCGGCGCCGCCCCCCCTCCTTCCGGATCCAGGGGGCGGCGCCTTTCTGCGCCCGCGCTCTTAGGAGCAATTGCAAAAGGCAGAATCTCACCACAGAGGCGCAGAGGGCACAGAGAGAAGAAGCTGAGTTGCAACCTATGTGATCTCTGCACCGCTCTCGTCGCGGCGGCGTCGCCTGCGCCGCAGACACGCTCTCACATCTGTGCCAATCTGTGGCCATCTGTGGATGAATGGCCTTGGCTGCGGCCACGCTGCGCTGCGCCTCTGTGGGGCGTCACAAGCTTCGAGATTGCGAGAGAAGCCCTACTCCCCCACCAGCCCGTTCAGCATCGTCACGAACTCCTCGGGCGGGATGAACTGCAGCTTGTCATCCTCCATCGCCCACGGCAGCTCGGTCCACTGGTCGTCATCGTGATACCAGTAGAGCCGGCGCGAGACCGAGCCCGG
>CAYMJK010000022.1:0-3735 GCA_964390535.1 uncultured Phycisphaeraceae bacterium
CGCCTTTCTCGTCGCAGTCGGCGTCCGTGTCGCCTGCCGCGAACAGGTTCTGGAAGCACAGGAAGTCGAAGAAATCGAGCTGCGCATCGGCGTCGCAATCGGCGTAGCACAGGTCCGGCGCCGGCGCCCGCCACAGCACCGCTTCCCGGCGCCCCCCGGTCGTCACCGCGAACCCGCCGATCCGCAATTCATCGCCCGTCTGCACGATCGAGGTCGCCTGCGACGAGCGATACCCGCCCGGCAGCAACACGTGCAGGTTGATCCACCGGTCCGCCCGCCCCTGCCACAGCGCCGCCCGATGAACGCTGGCGTCGATGGCGACGAACCCGACCTGGCTGACGCCCGTCGTCGCGGCGGCCTCCGAGTGGTCGAAGCCAATCGGATGCAGTGTGCGATACGTGGCGCTGGCGCCCGCCCACATCGCGGCCCGTCGCTGGCCGCCGATCGTCGCCCATCCGACCTGCTGGCCGTCGGCGAGGCCGCGGACGCCCGAACTCGTCGCCCCCGCCGGATTCATGTCGATGTAGCTCTCACTCGAGCCCGTCCAGAGCGCCGCGTGCGGCACGCCGCCGTAGCGGGCCTCCCCACCCTGCTGATCGCCATCACTGACCATCGCGATCGAGGCGTTGGCCCCGTCGTCGGGATGGATCACGGTGAAGCTCGCCGCGTCCCCGAACCAGATCGCCGCGCGCCCGTCGGCGCCCCCGACCTGCTGCCCCGGCGCCGCTCCGAGGCAGGCCGAGTTGATGGCCCCCGCCGGGTGCAGCGTGCTCGCCGACGCCGCGCTGCCCGCCCAGATGTACGCCCACGAATCGCCCCCAGGGCTCCCTCCGGTCCCGATCTGGATCCCTGCCGCGATCGCCCGCACCCGCGATCCCGGCGAGCCCGCCGGATTCAGGTCCACGAAGCTGGCGGGCGTCCCAGTCCACCGGGCTGCGTGCGGCGCCCCCGCGAACACCGCCTCGCCACCCTGCTGGACACTGTCGACCGCCCAGACCGCCGACGACTCGGCGCCGGCCGGATGCAGGAGCGTCGCCGAGAACGACTGCCCCCAGGCGGACGCGGCAAAAATGGAAACAACGACAACGGATAGGCGCCGGAACATCACACATCCCTCCCTCGGCCAGTGTATCACATATGTCCGGTCGGGCAGCGCGATTTCGCGCACGGGCGCGCCCGCGGAGCCGCCCCGGCGCCCGAGGATCGCCTCAAATCCCCCAGAATCGCGCCCAGCCGCCCCAGGCGAACCCCTCGACATCATCCTTCGACCAGCCCCGGTCGGCCAGCGCCCCGGAGAGCGCCGCCAGATCGCGAGGGCGCTCAACGCCCCGCGGCAGACGGTCGGCGGCGAACCCGCCGTCCATGTCGCTGCCGAGCCCGATGTGACGCCGGTCGCCCGCGAGGTCGCAGACGCGCTCGATGTGGCGGATGCAGTCGTCGATGGTGGCGCGACCGGCCTCCCCGAGGCCCGGCGCCAGAAAGGCGCTGTAAAGGTTCAGCCCGATCACCCCGCCGCGCCGGGCGATCTCGCGAATCGCGTCATCGGAGAGATGGCGCTCCCCTCCGCCCATGATCTCGCGGCAGTTGGAGTGGGTGGCGACGACGGTCGCGCTGGTCAGCTCCAGCAGTTCATCGAGCGCCCGCTGGCTCAGATGGCTCGCATCGTGGGCCACGCCGAGATCATCCATCCGCCTGACGAGAGCGCGACCGAGATCGGTGAGCCCGCCGCCGGTGGCGTTTCCCCCCGCGTACCGGCTACCCCGAGCCCATGCCATGCCGATGCAGATGACCCCCTGCTCGACCCACCACCCGAGGTCGTCCGGATCGGCGATGGGATCGGCGCACTCCATGAGCACGCCGACGCGGAGGGGCCGCGCCGCATGGGTACCACCACGGTCCCCGGGGGGCGAGGCGGAAAAGGGGTCCGAGGCCGCTCCCGATCCCCGCCGCGGCAGCAGCTCAACAAGCCCCTCCCGGCGCCACGTGTGGTAGATCGCGAGCTGGCGCCGGCCAGCCTCGCGCGCTGCCGCACCGTCGCCCTCGCGGTACGCCCAGGGCCCTTCGATGACGCCATCCGGCGCAACCATCTCGGTGAAGATCGTGCCCAGGCACGCCCGCACACCACCATCGCGCAGCGAGGCCAGCGTCACTGCCGCCGGCAGCAGCGAGCCGCCACACCCGGCCGGATCCGCCCCCATGTCCCGCCCGATCTCGGCGAGGTAGGCAAGATCGAGATGGGCGTCGAACCAGGGCAATCGCAAAGTTCAAAGTTCAAAATGCAAAGTTCAAATCAGAACGCCTCGGTGACGCTCCGTGCGCTCGGCGGGGCAGCGGACGTGTTCAATCAAGCTCAAAGACCCCCACACCCATCGTCTTCTCTGCGCGCCTCTGCTCCCTCTGCGACCTCTGCGTTCCTGCCTCCGGATCACCGCCGCTTCTTGCGGGTCTTGTAGCGCGTGGAGGTCTTGGTGCCCTTGGATGTTCGCAGGCCGGGCAGATCCTCGGCGCCGGGGAGCATTGCGCCCATCCCGCCGCGCCCGAGTTCCTTCACCGCCCGCACCTTGCTCGCCGCGTTCATCCCCGCCATCTGCTTCGTCATGCGGTTCACGGTGCCGAACTGCTTCACGAGCTGGCCGACGGCGGTGGTGTCGCTCCCGCTGCCGGTGGCGATGCGCTTGCGCCGCGAGTTGTTGATGAGATCCGGCTTGCGCCGCTCCTCGGTCGTCATCGAGTTGATCACCGCCTCGACGCGGTCGAGCTGGCTGTCATCGACGTGCACATCCTTGAGCGCCGCCCCCACGCCCGGCAGCAGGCCGAGGAGCTGCTTCATCGGCCCCATCCGCCGCAGCGTGCGAAGCTGCTTGAGAAAATCGTCCATCGTCATCTCGCCGCGGAGCATCTTCTCCTGCAGTTGCTCGGCCTCCTCCTCGGAGACCTGCTCCTGGGCACGCTCGACCAGGCTGACGACATCGCCCATCCCAAGGATGCGGCCGGCGGCCCGCTCCGGGTGAAATCCTTCGAGGGCATCCAGCTTCTCCCCCGTGCCCACGAACTTCACCGGCGCCCCGGTCACCTTGCGCACGCTCAGGGCGGCGCCCCCGCGCGTGTCGGAGTCGAACTTGCTCAGGATCACGCCATCGACTTCGAGCCGCTCGTGAAACGCCTTGGCGCTGTTCACGGCATCCTGCCCGGTCATGGCGTCCACGACCAGGAAGATCTGGTGCGGCTGCAGCGCCTTGTTCACCTGCTGCAACTCGCTCATGAGCTCGTCGTTGATGTGCAGCCGCCCCGCCGTGTCGAGGATCAGCGTGTCCACCCCCAGCCGCTTCGCCTCCTTCAGCGCGCTCTGGCAGACGCGGACCGCGACGCCGGTCGCCCGCCCGTAGGCCGCGACCTTGTCCGGCTCGGCGTAGAAGTGGACCGCGGCGCTCCCGGGCAACTCGTCGCGCACCTGCTCGGCCACCGTCTGCAGCTGCTCGACTGCCGCGGGCCGCTGCAGGTCAGCAGCGCACAGCATGACGCTGCGCCCGCGCTTCTTCAGCCACCCCGCCAGCTTGCCGCAGGTGGTCGTCTTCCCCGACCCCTGCAGCCCGCACATCATCACGATGGTCGGCCCGGGCGCGATCCGCAGGATGTCCGGCGCCGGCGCCCCCTGTCCCGGCTCGGCCCCCGGCTCGCCCCCGAGCAACTCCACCAGCCGATCGTGGACGATGCCGATCATTTCCTGGGCCGGCT
>CAYMJK010000023.1:0-3947 GCA_964390535.1 uncultured Phycisphaeraceae bacterium
TCGTTGGTGAAGCTGAAGACGCCGAGGCCTTCGGCGAGATAATTGACGAAGCCGCCGTGGACGTTGTACAGATCCTTGTAGATCACCATGTCGCGGTAGTAGGGGAGGAGAAGCTCGCCGGTCTGGGCGAGCTGGTCATAGACCCGCGAATCGCTGCCGGCGTACATCGATTCGCGGTAGGCAGTCCCGGGGCCGCGCAGGATCATGCCGCCGGAGTTGTGGTAGGACTGGCCGGCGGCAATGTTGGGGTGGGCGTAGATGAAGTCGGCGATGGCGCGGGTTTCGGGGGCGCTCAGCGGGTAGGGGCCTGCGCCCCACTGCACGTACATCGGCTGCCAGTCGCTCGGCCAGTTGCGGTTCATGTCGTCGCCGAAGGGGCCATCCTCGTTGATTCGGCCGTCGCCATCGTTGTCGAGCCCCTCGGCGCCGAGGTACTCCCAGTCGCCCTCCTGGTCCGGCTCGACGCGGGTGAAGATGCGCGGGTCGTCGCGATCGCGCCGCCAGCGGCCGCCTTCGACCTGCTTCCACATACCGGTGACGCTCCCGTCGCCATCGAGATCGTCGTACGGATCCTCGTCGATCAGGCCATCATTGTCGTTGTCGATGGGGCGGCGGTTGTGGCGCGAGCTGTGCGGACTGTTCGGCTCGCTGAACCACGCCTCGCGGCCATCGGGGTTCTGGCTGGGGAGCAGATAGAAGGCGTAGTTGTCGAGCATCTCGGTGACTTTGTCGATCTGCCCGTATCCCTTGGTGAGATACCACGCGGAGTAGAGCACGACCTCGCCCGCCTGGATCTCGTTGCCGTGGACGTTGCCGTCGATCCACATTGCCGGCTTCTGCGTGTGGGCCGGGGCGCCGGGGCCGGTGATGATGGCGACCCACAGTGAGCGGCCTTCGAGGGACGTGCCGATCTCGACGAGCTCGACGAGATCGGGGTAGGCCTCCTGCAGCTTCTTCAGCAGATCCTCCATCTCGGTCCAGGTGTAGTAACGGTTCCAGGCGATGGGGACCTTGCTCGGAACGTCCGCCTGACCGAACGCGCAGCGCGCAAAGGGGCTCGCAAAGCAGGCGGCGCAGAGGGCGATCGCGGCGAAGATGCGGCGCATACTCATGGGGTCTCCTCCAGCGTGACGGTTCGTTCGGTGTCGCCCCATTCGGCGCTGCGGATGGTGAGGGTCAGCTCGGTTGCCGGCTCGGCCCGGACGATCCATTCATGGTCGGCGGTTCCGCCGGCAGGTTCGATGCTGCTGGTGCGCTCGACGCGAGAACCGGCGATGAGCGTGTCATCGTCGGCGCTCAGGTGCAGCACCAGCGGGGGGAGGCGCCGGGCCTTGACGCCGATGGCGCTGCGGGTGGCAAGCTCGCCATCGTTGCGCAGGCGCAGCGAGATGCGCCAGACGCCGGCACCGAGGCGCTCGACCCGTGGCGTCTCGATCACGAGCTGCGGCGCCATCTCCAGGAGCTTCGCCACGAACTCGGCCTGCTGAGCCACGAGCCCCGGAATCTGATCCTCCGGCGGGTTCAACTGGAAGCCGGGGCGGAAGCCGCCGATCTCGACGGGGCCGAGATCAGGATGTTCGAATGTCGCCCAGTCGATGAAGCCGGCGCCATCGCGCTCGTCGCTCCAGGCGAGCCACTTCGCCTCGTCGGATTTGCCGGCGGGCTTCTTCTTGGATGCGGGCGGCTCCGGCTGGTCCCCTGCCGCGGCAGGCTCGGGGGCCTGACCCTGGGCGAGCGCCTGGAGCCTCGCCTGCATCTCGGCGGGGAGTGCCGTGAAGGCGGCCATGGCCGCCTGCTGCTCGGCCTCGGGCATCGCCGCCACCTCTGCCGCGGCGGCCTGCACGCCCTCGACGGTGAGCGGAATCGTGCGCCCGGCGATGGTGACGGTTTCTGGCTCGGCGGCCTCACTGGGGTCCGATGGCGCATCCGTTTCCGCCTCGGCGTCATCTTCGCTCTCGGCGGCGTCATCCTTGACCAGATCCGGGCGGACCCACACCGGCGTCGAGAAGGAGAGGACGCCGAAGTGCCCGTACGCCCACCCCTGGAGCGAGCCGCGGTTGTCGCCGGTGGGCGCGCCGGTCTGCCCGGTGATCTCCTTGAAGATCGTCGAGATGCGCTCGTAGATCGGCTTGTCATCGGTCTCGATGCCGGTCGGCACGCGCCCGGTGGCGTCGAACTTGCCGGCGGGCGGGATGTTCACCAGCGTGTCATTTGGCCCGTAGACGAGCACGGCGTAGATGTTCGGGCGCTCGAGCATCCAGTCCACCAGGGCGCGGCTCTCGGGCTCGCTCGGCGGCCACAGGCCGGCGTCCGGTTCGTGCTCGGGCCAGAGGTAGGGGAAGTTGCGATCGAGATCGACGCCGCCGGCGCCATCCTCGGCGATCCTGCCGTCACCATCGGTGTCGCGGCCCTCGACGATAACGGCGTGCGTGGCCCGCTCGCCCTCTTCCGGCTTCGGGTCGCGCATCAGGCGCGGCTCGTCCGGGTCGATCACCTTCGTCGCCTCGAGGCCCCAGCCCGGCGGCGGGTTCTCGATGCGCATCATGGTGATGAGGTCGTCGCCGTTCAGGTCGGCCGGACCATCCTCGTCCGTCCGCCCGTCGCGATCGTCATCCCGCGGCGTGAGCGTGCCGCCGGGGACCGCGGCATCGAGCGGGCCATCGCGCCCGAAGGCGTCGGGATTGAGCATGGGGACGATGTACAGGGTTGTGCGCGCAAATGCGTCCGGCCCGGCGCCCTGAAGCTCTGCGATCAGGTCGCGGGCGACCTCGAAGCCGACCTCGTGGCGCCCGTCCGCCCCCGCGACCACCAGCACGGCCGGGCGCCGGCCCGGCTCGACCTCGCCGGGGCTCCAGAGCGTGTAGAGGGGGATCGCCACGCCGCCGGCGGTGGATCCGATGGAACTGCGTTCGATGCGAATCGGGCCTTCCGTCGCCTCGGGAGGCTGGCTGGCGAACTCAGGCCACGGGGGCGGCTCGGTGGCCGCATCCGGCTGATCCGGCTGGGGCGCGGCCCGGCCCGCCGCGGCACATCCGGCGGCCTGTCCGGCGGCGACGGCAAGGGCGGCGGCGAGGCGGCACGGGATTGGCAGTGGCGTCATGGCGGGCAGGATACACGCTTGGGCGGTGATGCGGCGCCCAAAGGTGCTCCGACCCCCGCCGCGGAGCGGCGGACCACCCAAGAGGTCGGGCGACCCATACGCTTGCGATGTGTACCAGGCCCTCCTCACCCGCAAGTACCTGACGAGCAAGATCATCCCGCTGCTGGCAGCGCTGGCTGTGGCGCTGTGCGTGGCGACCGTGCTGACCGTGTGGTCGGTCATGGGGGGCTTTCTCCAGAGCCTGCTGGCCCAGGGGCCGGAGATGGATGGGGACATCAAGATCTCCTGGTCGGCGGGATTTCCCTATTACGACGAGCTCGTCGGCGACCTGGAGCAGGCGAAGTGGGTGGACTCGGGAGGAGAGGAGCGCCCGGCGGTGCAGGCGGCTGCGCCGGCGATCGAGACGCTGGGGCTGCTCGCGCTCCCGGACGGTCGCGAGCGAGAGGCGCAGGTGATCGGCATCGAGCCCGAGAGCTATATGGAGGCGACCCGGTACGAGGAAAGCCTCTACTGGCGCCCGGTCGAGAAGCCCAGTCCGCGGGACGACGAGGCGGAGGATCCGCGCCTGCCGACGAGCATGTGGCGGCCGGGGCTGCGGTTGGAAGAGAAGCTGCGGCACGGGCTGACGCTGTCGGAGCCGGGGCCGTCGGGGGCGCCCGTCCCTGCCGCGGTGATCGGCATTCAGCTCATGGGGAAGAACATCCGGCGGCCCGGGAACTACTTCGTGCTTGGCAAGACGAAGCGGTTCGAGCCGGACGGCTCGTGGGCGTGGGACGAGGCGTTCAGCGCGGATCAGTCGGTGACGCTGACGGTGCTGCCGCGGCAGGGGCTGTACGTGGATGTGGCG
>CAYMJK010000024.1:0-2527 GCA_964390535.1 uncultured Phycisphaeraceae bacterium
AGCCGGCCACGATCGAGCATGAAGCCCTCCAGCTTGCCAGGCCGGCGGCGAAGCGAGGGCAAATAGAGCCGCTGGCCACGACGGGCGAACTTCTCGTCGAGATGCGCGAGGAAAACGCCGGTCAGATCGCCGACGGTTTTCGCGTGCAGGAAATAGTGGCGCATGAAGCGCTCGACCGCCGACTTTCCGGGCCTGTCAGCGTAGCGCATCCGCGCCGCGATCTCGCGCTGATAATCGAACGAGAGCCGGTCTTCGGGGCGGTCGGCGAGGATGTGGAGGTGGCAGCGCACGGCCCAGAGGAAGCGTCCCGCCTTTTGGAACAGTCGCAGCTCGGCGCGCGACAGCAGCCCGGCATCGACCAGCTCCTCGATGCGGTGGAGCCGGTGGGCGAACTTGCCAATCCAGAACAAGGTATGGAGATCGCGCAACCCCCCTTTGCCTTCCTTGACATTGGGTTCGACGACGTAGCGGCTGTCACCCATCCTTTTGTGACGCTCGTCGCGCTCGTCGAGCTTCTCCTTGGCGAAGGCACGCACGTTGCCAGCCGCGACCTTGCTCCAGAAGCGCGCCTGCACCTCGTCGAACAGCGACTCGTCACCCCAGACGTAGCGCGATTCGAGCGTGGCCGTTCCGATCGTGTGGTCAGCGGCCGCGAGCTTGACGAGCTCGGCGATGCTTCGCGTCGAATGGCCGACCCTGAGGCCCAGGTCCCATAGCAGATAGAGGATCGATTCGACGACCGCCTCGGTCCAGTCGCTCGGCTTCCACGGCGTCACGAACGCGATATCGACGTCGGAATGGAGCGCCATCTCGCCGCGTCCGTAGCCGCCGACCGCCATCAGCAGCAGCCGCTCCGAGGTCGTCGGATTGCCGACCGGGTGCAGCCGCTCGGTTACGAAATCGAAGACGAGCCGCAGCAGCTGGTCGGTGAGAAAGGCGTAGGATGAAGCGGCTTCGCTCCCGGCATAAGGCTTGTCCCCGAGCCGGCGCGCGATCTCCGCGCGGCCGGCGTCGAGCGTCTCCCTGAGGATCCGCGCAGCCCCCTCCCGGTCGGCCTGCGCCAGCTGCTCGGCGACGGCGCGGCGGTCGACGATCGCGCGGCGGCCGGTGACGGCAGCGAAGCGGGCCGGCATCAGCCGTCCTCGGTCCGCAGGCGCTTCAGGCGATATACCAGCTCGAGCGCTTCGCGCGGCGTCAGAGTGTCCGGCTCGACTTCGTCCAATGCGCAGCGAAGCGGATCGGGCGCCGCTTCCTCGTCGATCGTGGCAGCGAACAGCGGCAGATCGTCGAGCCCGGCGGCGATGCCGCCGGTCGCGGCACGGCCCGCCTCCAATCGGTCGAGCACCGATCTGGCGCGGGCGAGGACCGGCGGCGGCAGGCCGGCGAGCTTGGCCACCGCGATGCCGTAGCTGCGGTCGGCCGGGCCGCGCGCGACCTCGTGGAGCAGGACGAGGTCGCCTTTCCATTCGCGGGCCCGGACGTGGTGCAGCGACAGCGCATCGAGGCGCTCCGCCAAGCGCGTGAGCTCGTGATAATGAGTCGCAAACAGGCAGCGGCAGCGGCTTCTGTCGTGGATCGCCTCGACCACCGCCCAGGCGATGGCCAGCCCGTCATAGGTCGACGTGCCGCGCCCAACCTCATCGAGCACGACCAGGCTGGCCGGTGTCGCCAAAGCCAGGATGGCCGCGGTCTCCACCATCTCGACCATGAAGGTGGAACGCCCGCGAGCGAGGTTGTCGGAGGCGCCGACCCGGCTGAACAGCCGGTCGACGAGTCCCAGGCTCGCGGCGGCTGCGGGGACATAGGAACCAGCCTGGGCGAGCACGGCAATCAAGGCATTCTGCCTGAGGAAGGTCGATTTGCCGCCCATGTTCGGCCCGGTGACCAGCCACAACCTCTTCTCGTCGTTCAGGCGGCAATCGTTGGCGACGAAGAGGGCATCCTGCGCCTTCAGCGCCTCTTCGACCACCGGGTGACGCCCGGCCTCGACCTCGAATCTTTCATCGTCGGCCAGCGCGGGCCGGCACCAGCCGCCTTCGGCTGCCCGCTCGGCCAGCGCGGCGGCAACGTCGAGCCGCGCCAACGCGTCGGCGGCGGCGGCGAGCGGCTCGGAACGCTGCAGCGCCGTCTGGGTCAGCTCTTCGAGATGCGCCGCCTCGGCGGCAAGCGCATGCTGTCCGGCCTGGGTGACGCGGATCGCCTGCTCGTGCAGGTCCGGCGCGTTGAAGCGCACGACGCCCGCCAGCGTCTGGCGGTGGGTGAAGCCCGAATCGGCGGCCATCAGCGAATCGGCGCTTCGCGCCGGCACCTCGATATGGAAGCCGAGCACGTTGTTGTGCCGGATCTTCAGCGTCGCGATGCCGGTCTGCTGCCGGTAGCGCGTCTCCAAGGCAGCGATCGCGCGGCGCCCCTCGCCGCCGGTCGCGCGCAGCGCGTCGAGCGCCGCGTCATAGCCTTCGGCGATATAGCCGCCCTGCGCGGCGTCGAGCGGCGGCGAGGGGACGAGCGCGCGCGCGAGCAGGTCGGC
>CAYMJK010000025.1:0-6654 GCA_964390535.1 uncultured Phycisphaeraceae bacterium
AAGGTCGCCGTCGGCTCCTGGGCCGTCCGGAACAGCTCGTCGATCTGCTCGGCGACCGGATCAAGCAGCGCCGGGTCGGTCACCTTCACGTTGAACTGCGTGACGACGCCCAGCCGGTCGCGCCCCGCCAGTTGCACGAACTCCAGCGAGGTGTACGCCACGTTCTGATCCTGTGAGTCCTCGGAACGGATGATCCCCGCGACGTAGCTCGTGATCCCCGCGGCGTCGAAGCGCATTCCCGGGCGCAGCCCGCGCCGCTTTGCCAGCGTCTCGCCGAGCAGCGAGGCATCGGTCCGCCGCTTCCACTCGTCGAGCGACCCTGCGATCACCTCGATGTCTTTGCCGCGTTCGGCGAGGAACGCCTCCTTCGGCACGCCCCGGAACGTCACCACATCCAGGCTCGTGCGGCAGTTGGAGACGACGATCATCATCGGGATCGCCGCCTCCACGCCCTCGATCCGCTCGATGCGGCTCTGATAGTCCTGCGGCAGTTCGCTGGTCGCCGGGCAGAAGCGGTCCTTGCGATAGACCACGAGCGTGGTGTCCTTGGCGCTCGCCTGCGTCACAACCGTGACGCCGCGCTGCATCGCCTGCACCGAGGTGAACAGGAACATCGCGATGGCGATGCCCGTCACCGTCAGCAGCGTGCGCATGCGATGCCGCCAGACCTGCTTCAGAATGTATGGAGCGAAACGGAGCGGATTCATGCCAGCGCCTCCTCGGGCTCTTCGGCCTGGCCGGTGAAGTCGTCCTCCACCAGACGGCCCTTGTCCAGCCGCACCGATCGCCGGGCGTACCCGGTTGTTTGCGGGTCGTGCGTCACCATGATGATCGTGCGCCCCATCTCCTGATTCAGCTTCTGCAGCAGCTTCATGATGGCGTGGGCCGACGGCTTATCCAGATCACCCGTCGGCTCATCGGCGACCAGGATCGGCGGATCCGTCACGATCGCCCGCGCGATCGCCACCCGCTGCTCCTGCCCGCCGGAGAGCTGCCGCGGAAAGTGATCCGCCCGGTCGGCGATGCCCACGAGATCCAGCGCCTCGGTCACGCGCTGCCGCCGCTCGGCCCGCGACATCGGATGCAGCAGCAGCGGCAGTTCCACATTCTCGAAGGCCGTGAGCACCGGCACGAGGTTGTAGAGCTGAAAGACATAGCCCACGTGCTTCGACCGCCACGCCGCCAGCCGGCTGCGCCCGAGCTTTGCGATATCGACGCCCTCGATCACCAGCGACCCGCGCGTCGGCGTGTCGATCCCGGCGATCAGGTTGAGCAGCGTCGTCTTCCCGCTCCCGCTCGGGCCCATGAGCGCGAGAAACTCGCCGGAAACGACATCCAGATCCAGCCCATCCAGCGGGCGGATCACGGCGTCCGCCTTGTGATACTCCCGCGTCAGGTCGCGGCACTGAATCAAGGGCGACTCGATGTTCATGACCGATCCTCCTCTGCTGCATCCCGCATCCGGACGCGCTCGCCGTCCTCCAGGCCCGCCGGCTCCATCGCCAGCAGGTCGCCCGGGCGCAGGACGCCGCGCACCTTCGCCCATCCGTCGCTCGTCGAGATGATGGAGACCGGCGCCGCCCGCACCACCCCCGCCCCCGACCGCCGATCGCGCACCACCCACACCCGGGCCGAGCCGCCGCTCCCCTCGATCGCCGCCTCCGGTACGAGCACCGGCTGATCCTCCGCCGGCGCCGCCGCGCTCCCGGACGCCCGCCCCGCAGGCAGAAACTTCACCCGCGTCAGCATCTCCGGGCGCAGCACCGGCGACGGATCGATCACCCGCACCTTCACCTGCAGCGTGTTCTTCTGCACATCCGCCTCGTGCGTGATGCGGGTGACCTCGCCGGCGAAGGTCACATCCGGCAGCGCCTCCACCACGACCTCACACTCCTGCCCGGCGAAGATCTGCGCCGCGTCCGCCAGCGGCACATCCACCCGCGCCTGCAGCTTCTCGGGGTCGTACAGGTGCGCGATGTGCGACGAGTGCGGGTCATCCATGCCCAGCATCACCTTGTCCCCCGGCGCCTTCAGCCGCCGCTGCACGAACCCGGAGATCGGCGCCCGGATCACCATCCGCTCCAGCCGGAGCTGCGCCTCATCCCGCGCTGCCCGCGCCTGCGCCGCGGCGGCCTCGGCTGCCGTCACCGCCGCCCGCGCCCCATCCAGCGCCCGCCGCTCGTCGATGCGCAGCTCCGCGTTGCGCTCGGCAGCCGCCAGCTCCGCCGCGAAACCATCGCGCTGCGCCAGCAGAATCGCCTCCCGCAGGCGCATGCTCTCCACCGTCGCGGCCTGGGCCGCAACCGCCTGCTCCAGCCGAATCACCTCCAGGTCGCTCGCGGCACGCTGCGCCAGCGCCTCGCGGGCCCGCTTCAGCTCCTCCTCATCCCGCGCCAGCAGCGCCTCCTCCGCCGCGATCATCGACGGGAGCTGCGCCAGCTCCGCCTCCGCCAGCGCCACCGACGCCCGGGCCGACGCCACCGCCCGCTCGCGCTCCACCGGATGCTCCCAGTCCCCCTCCGCCGCCGCGAGCCCGGCCTGCGCGACCGCAACCTCCGCCTCCCGCGCCCCCAGATCAGCCTCCGCCCGCGCCAGGGCCAGCCGCGCGTCGGCGTCCACCAGCGTCGCCAGCGTCTGCCCCTCCTCGACGTAGTCCCCCTCCAGCGCCAGCGCCTCCGCGACGATCCCGTCCGCCAGCGCCGTCGCGGCGATCACGAACGGATCGGGCTCCAGCCAGCCCGCCGCCTGCACGGCCTGGCCGCCGGGGCGCGCCGGCTGCGCCCCGCTCTGCGGCAGCGGCGCCGCTTCGGGCTCGGGCTGCGACCGGTCGAAGACCACCGGGCGCACCGTCACCGGTGTCGCCGGGCGCAGCGCCTCGGCGCCAGACTCCAGCAGCAGCCCCCCAACCCCGAGGGCGACGAGCGCGGGAACGATGATGTGGAGGGCCAGCCGTCGCCGGCCGGGCGCGGGCGCGCGAGGCGCCATATCGGGCGTGGTGTTCACGTGAGAATCTCCTGAGGGCGCTGCCGCGCGCGCAACGGTCGCATTGCGCGCGCACTTCCACTGCGAAGCGCTCGCTCAGGATCTCGGAGGACGGATCAGATCGAGGTGATACTCGCTGCTGCGGGCAGCGCGGATCGCCACCGGCGCAAGCCCTACCAGGGCGTCGCCCGACTCGGCCGCCGCGGCCACCCGGAAGGTCGCCACTGGCCCCGGCGCCATGCAGCACGACCGCGGACAGTCGCACCCCTGGCGGTCGTTATCCGCCGGGCGCGGCTCAGGCGCCGACTGGGTGGAGCAGCAGGAGTGCTCAGGCGCAGCCGCGGCCGCCCCGACCGCCTCCACGGCCCCCACGCCCGCCTCGTGCCGCGGGCAGCACCCGCTCGCCACCGGCGCAGGCGCCGCCAGGAGCCCCCCAAGGAGCCCCAGAACCGCCAGCCACATTCGCACCCCGTGCAGCGACATCGTCTCCCATCATAACGGCTCGAAGCCTGCGTGGGTTCAACGCGGCTCAGGCCATCTTCATTCCTGGGCGCCGAGGCCGCATTTCCGGCCCAGGGGACGGGAACGCCCCCATGCCGGCTCCGGCGGCCGGTCCGGCAACCCCCGGCCATCTCCCACGAACGGCAGGGTGTGCGAACCGGTCCCATCATCACGACCCTCGTCTGCGGGACCGCCCTGGTGATCATGCCCCAGATCCACGCCGCGGTCTTCAGCGCCAACCTCCTCGCCTACGCCGGAGTGATCGCCGCCGGCGATCGGCCGCCGGTCGAGGGCCTTGCGGAGGTTGCCGCGCCCGGCTGGATGGCGCCGGCGAGCACGGCCCTCGGCGTCGGGATGATCATCGCCGGCGCGCTGGCCGGGCTCGGGGCCAGACGAGGGACCCCCGGCCGGACGCCGGTTGATTGAAGCGACGCCGCGCAGCTCATCGGGGGATCGTCCCGAGTTCCCGGAGCGTGTGATCGCGATCTTCCGCATCCTCGATCGCGTTGGCGTATTCGCGAGCCCGATCCAGGTGCTCATCGCGAGCCCCAGCGTCTCCGGCAAGCGCTGCGCTGCGGGCCAGCGCCTCGTGCGCGAACGCGAGATCGAACCCCCCGATGCCGCACGCTTCGCAGATCGCCAGGCATCGGCGCGCGTGCAGCGTCGCCGGCTCTGCCCGGCCCACCGCGGCGTACACCCGCGAGACCTGCCACTCACCCCGAGCCCGGTTCACCGGCTCGCCCACGCCCGGCCGGCTCCAGTGCCAGAGCGAGGCGTGGGCGGCGTTGATCATCTCGGAATCGTCCTCCGCCGTGCGCGCGGGGCTGTCGAGCAGCATCCAGACATGGTTGAACAGGTTCACGCCCATGCGCCGATGCCCCGCGGCATCAAGCAGAGCGCCGGGTTCGGCGGGCGCGCTCATGCCAGGCCTTCCAGGAATCTGATGCTGTTCGTGACGAGCGACTCGAGTTGCGGGCTCATCGCCCCCTCCGCGGCAAACGGATTCGGTGTGTTCAGCACGTGATCGCCCCCCTCGATCATCAGCAGCCCCCCCTGCTGCGCTGCTGACGCGATCGCCCGCGCAGCCGCGGGCGGGACCGTCGGATCCTCCGCGCCATGCGCCACCAGCATCGGACACGCCACCTGCCCCGCCGCCGCCAGCACATCATGCCCCGCCGGATCCGCAAGCTGCTCATCCAGCCACGCCCGATCCACCCGCAGCTTCTGCCCCGTCCGGTTGGAGCGGATCTCGAGGAAGCCGCGCTGGAGCATCCGCTCGCGATCCTGGGCGCTCAGCGAGCAGCACCGGTCCGGCGCCGCCACGGTGATCACCCCCGCCGGCGCCGGCTCCAAACGGCGCTCGAACCGCTCCGCCGCCCCCCGGATCACCGTCACCCCGCCGCGGCTGTGCCCGAAGAGGGCCAGCGGCCGCCCCGCCCCCGCCAGCCGGTCGCTCGCGATCGCCGCGATCACCGCCTGCACATCCTCTCGCTGCCGATTCCATGTGTCCCGGGCGAACAGATCCGGCCGAGCGAACGTCTCCATCTCGTCGGTCATCCCGGAGTGGGAGAGATTGATCCGGTGGGCGATCCACCCCGCGCGCGCAAATGCGGTAGCGATCGCCGGAAACATCCCGTAGTCCTTGTACCCGAGCAGCCCGTGTACGATGACGACGACCCCCACGACGGCCCCGGCGCCTCCGCCCCCCGCCGGCAGATGCGTGTTCCCGAGGATCGCCTCCCCGCCGGAGCCCGCAATCGACCACGTCCCGCCTGAATCACGCATTGCTGCCCGCCTCCGCCCCGACGCCCGACCCTCGGCCCGAAGCCACTCCGCCTCCAAGGATCATTGCATGAAGCACGCCCGCCCGCTCGCGCTCGCTGCCGCACTGCTGACTGCGGCCACCGCCCGCGCCCAGAACGACCCCGGCGAGGCCGTCCACCCCCTGCTGGGCGCCGTGGACCGCATTCAGCGCCAGACGCCCTCCCTCCGCGGGCTGCAACTGCTCGAGCATGTGCCCGCGGACGTGATGGGCCGCGCCGAACTCGAAGCGCTCCTGCAGAAGATGCTCCGCGACGAGTATCCGCCTGAGGTGATCGAACTCACCGAGAAGGCGTACAAGGCCCTCGACCTGATCGCCCCCGACGTCGACATCATCGCCGCCTTCACCGAGTTCGCCACCGGCCAGATCGCCGCCTTCTACGAGCCCGACACCAATCGCATCTACGTGCTCGACGACCTGGAGACGGCCATCGCCGCCATGATCCCGGGCCTCGACGGCGAGCTTGCCGCCACCGTCGTCGAACCCATGATCACCAACACGCTCGCCCACGAGTTCACCCACGTGCTGCAGGACCAGCACTTCGATCTCAACCGGCTGCTCGACGCCACCATCCACGATGACGACATGGCCCTCGCCGTGCACGCGCTCGTCGAGGGCGACGCCATGATCGCCGGCACGGCCGTCATGCTCGGCAGCCGCCGCGCCGCCACCAGCATGGCGCCCGACGCCGCGGCGCTCAGCGGCATCGGCGCCGCGATCGCGCCCGGGCTGAGCGACGCCCCGCCGATCTTCCGCGACACGCTCATCTTCCCCTACACCACCGGATGGGCCTTCGCGCTCTCGCTCGCCGGCGAGGGCGGGTTCGACGCCATCGACCTCGCCTTCGCCGATCCGCCGATTTCCACCGAGCAGGTCCTTCACCCCGAGAAGTACGCCCAGCGCGACATCCCGCAACTCATCACGCTTCCCGACCTAGGCGCGATCGTGGACGAGCGTCTCGTCGGCGCCAATGTCATGGGCGAGCTTCAGACCCGCATCCTCCTCGGCGGGTCGCCGGACGCCCTTCTCGCCGCCGAGGGCTGGGATGGCGACGAGTACGCCGTGTACGAAGCGGAGGGCGACGAGCCCCTCCTGCAGCGCCTCCGCTTCGTCTGGGTCAGCGTCTGGGACAGCGAGGCGGATGCCGCGGAATTCGGCGCGGAGTACGCCGCGGCCCTCCGCCGTCGGGCGCACGCGCGAACGGGCGCCTATCCCGACATTGAGCGCGAGCGGGGCGCCGATGCGCGCACATGGCGCATCGCCACCGACCCCGGCATCGCCCTCATCGAACAGGCCGCCGATCGCGTCATCGTCGTCGAAGGCTTCGATCCCGACCGCGCCGAGGCTGT
>CAYMJK010000026.1:0-3100 GCA_964390535.1 uncultured Phycisphaeraceae bacterium
GCTCGCGGATCTTCCGCCTGCTCATCGAGGGCGCCCCCGGCGACGAGGTGAGACTGCGCTACAGCGCCGAGAAGGCGCTGGACATCGAGATGATCCTCACGCTGGAGTAACGCCGCCGCTCGTGGGGGCTCACGGGCAGCCGGCCGCGAACGCGTTCTGGTAGCACAGGAAATCGAAGAAATCCAGATCGCCCGACTCGTCGCAGTCCGCGTACGGCTCGCCCGCCGCGAACGCGTTCTGGAAGCACAGGAAGTCGAAGAAGTCGAGACCGCCCGATTCGTCGCAATCGGCGTAGCAGACGACGTCCGTCAGCATGTAGCTCCTGAATCCGTGGCGCCAGCCGCCGTCGGCGAACGCGCTCATGTTCAGGAAGAGCAGTTCGTCGTACGCCGGTCCGCCGGATGCGGGCGGAACGTAGCTTCCGGCGAAGTTCATGCCGGTGTCGTTCCCCTGCGCTTCGATGACGAACGTGTCGCCCTCGGTGAGGGCAATGCCGGCGGAGGTCATATCCACGAAGACTGTCTCGGCCGAGGCGGTCGCCTTCACCACCATCGCTTCGAACAGCGCCGACCCCGTCGCCCAACCCGAACCGGCCCGGATGCGCACCGACACCTGTGCGCCCGCCGGGCCGAGGAGGCCAAGTTCGATGCCCTCGAGTTGCCCGTCCACGCCCGCCCGGACCTGCTGCTGCCACGTCAATGACGGCGAACTCAGATTGAACGAGGCGCCCTGAACTGGCGGGGCCAGCCCCTCCCACGGGCTCTCCTGATCAAGGACGCCGGTCTGCGCGCTCGCGCTGAGGGCAACCGCCGGAACGACGAGAAGACTGATCGATCGCATGTGTGAATCTCCCTTTTCCGCAGCATACCAGTTCTGCCGCTCGCCGCAACCGGCCGGATGCCAAACACGCGGTTAATCCGCCAGCGCCCGCTCGGCTGCCGCGCGCACGCCTGGGTCCTCCTGCGGGTCCACGGCCCGCTCGCGCAGCCAGCCCTCCAGATCCCCGGCGTCAGCGCCGGAGTCCGGCGCCGTCAGCAGCGCGATCGCATTGCGCTTCAGCATCGCCAGCGTGGCCCGCTTCATCGCCGAGCCCGACAGCTCCCGGGAGCGATCCTCCAGCGCCCACCCCAGCACCGCTCGCAGATCCAGCCCTTGCGCGCGCGCTGCCGGCCCCCGGTACGCCGCGTTGGCCTCGCCCACCTCCGCCCCCGGCGGGCGCGGCGAGTTGTGCGGACAGACCTCCTGGCAGATGTCGCACCCGAACGCCCATCCCCGCAGCGCATGCCCCGCCCACTGCGGCAGCGGCTCGCGCCGCTCGATCGTCAGGTAGCTGATGCAGCGGCTGGCGTCCACGCTGTACGGGCTGATCGCCTGGGTCGGGCAGGCGTCGATACAGCGCGTGCACGTGCCGCAGGAGTCCTGGGTGGCCCGCCGCTCCGCGGCGGCTCCCGATGGTCGAGCCTCGCAGAGTTCCAGCGTCGTCACGAAGCCGCCGAGCAGCGTGTAGCTGCCCAGGCGCGGGTGGATCAGCAGCGTGTGCTTCCCGATCCAGCCGAGGCCGGCCCGCGCTGCCAGCTCGCGCTCAAGCACCGGCGCCGTGTCGGAGAACGCGCGGCAGTCGGCGCCGCGCTGCGCGCGCAGTTCGTCACAGAGCGCGTGCAGCCTGCGCTTGATCTCCTCGTGGTAGTCGCGCCCCCGGGCATAGCGGGCGATCCGCCCGCGCCCCGGCGCCACCTCGGGCTCCGGCGGATCGTTCCGGGTCGCGTACTGATCGGCCACAATCACCACCGATCGGGCCCCCGGCAGCAGCCGGCGGACATCCAGCCGCTCCTCGACATTCCGCGCCAGGTACCCCATGCTCCCGTGGCGCCCCGCCGCAAGCCACGCCCGCAGTTCGTCCCCGAACGCCGAGGGCGCCGCCTCCGTCACCCCGGCCATCGCGAAGCCGAGCTCGCGGCAGCGGCCCAGAATCTGCTCGCCAAGGGCGTTTGGAGCGCTCACCGGCAATGGTACGGAGGGCCCGGCCCCGGCCGTCACACTCATGTAACAACCCGGACCACAGCCTCGCCTCCAACCTGCCGATTCGGTATCTTGATACCGCATAGACCGAATCCCGCAAGCAGGAGCCTCCCATGCCCCCCCGTAACACCCGCAACACCCGCCTTGCCCGTCGCGCCGGCCTCTTCGCGCTCGTCCTCGCCGCCGGCGCCCCGATCGCCATCGCAGCGCCGCAGGATGCCGAGGACCAGCAGTTGCCGATCACCTCGCTCACCCTCTATCGCTCCGGCGTCGGCTCCTTCGAACGGCGCGGGACAATCGAGGGGGATGCCAGCGTGCAGTTGCGCTTCGACGCCGGGCAGATCAACGACATCCTCAAGTCGATGGTCGTGCTCGACCTCGATGGCGGGCGCATCGAGAGCGTCGGCTACGGCTCCCGCGAGCCCCTGGACCGGCGTCTGGCCAGCTTCGGCATCAACATCGCCGACAATCCGTCCATGCCCGAACTGCTGGCCCGGCTCCGCGGGGCGCCGGTCCGGGTGCGCTCGACCGAGGGCGATGCGACCGGGACGGTTCTCGGCGTCGAGTCGCGGCAGGTGGCCCGCGGCGACACCACGATCGAGGCGGCGTTCCTGAGCCTCGTCACCGACACCGGCATCCGTTCGGTCATGATCTCGGAGATCACCGCCCTGGAGATCCTCGACGAGAAGCTCGCAGCCGAGCTGAACAAGGCGCTCGCGGCGCTCGCCGAGCAGCGGGCCGACCGGATGAAGACCGTCGAGATCGGCCTCAGTGGCGACGGCAGCCGGCGCATCGCCGCCATCTACACCCACGAGATGCCGGTCTGGAAGACGAGCTACCGCCTGGTGCTGCCGGACGATGGCAGTCGCAATGGCGGCCAGTTGCAGTTGCAGGGGTGGGCGATCGTCGAGAACACCACCGATGAGGACTGGAGCGATGTGCGCCTCTCGCTCGTCGCCGGGATGCCCGTGAGCTTCATCATGGATCTGTACGAACCGCTCTTCTCGTATCGGCCAGAGGTTCCCGTGCCGACCGTCGCCGGGGTCACGCCGCGGACGTACGAGGGAGGGGTGGAGGAACT
>CAYMJK010000027.1:0-3873 GCA_964390535.1 uncultured Phycisphaeraceae bacterium
ATCATCAACGTGACGCTGGAGGAGAACGGGGCGGTGAACGCGAGCGACATCCCGAGCCTGCTGATCAACAGCGGCTTCCGGCTGGAACGGTTCACGGAGGAGGCGGTGAACCTGGAGACGGCGTTCATGCGGTTGACGAAGGGGCTGGTGCAGTAGGAAGAGGGGGGCAGGAACGCAGAGGACGCGGAGGGAGCGCGGAGTTCGCAGAGGGGGAAGTGGGGGAACGCTCGCTGGAGGGAATGGCCATGGCTGACGATTGGAGCGAGGCGACCACCCGGGTGCTCTGGCCGGACGCAAGCCTTGAATCAGTTTCCATGGATTACGACGATGTGCGGGTGACCGTTGAGCAGTCCAACGGTCGGCGAGCGGCGGTCATTGGCCGGGGCTACATCGGGGCTGAGGTTGTAGGTCTCTGGGATGAGGCGATCGTGAAGAGCGCCAACATCGCAGCCGAGCACCCATTCCGTCGCCGATGCGAGCGTGCACTTGCGGAACAGAACAGGAAAGATCGCCGGCCATCGGGATCGATGATTCGCAATCTGGACGATAAGCACGTCCTTGAGATCGAACTGATCGACGGCTGTCGAATCCTGCTGTGCGCCTCGCGGTTTGATGTTGTCGACGTGCCGTAAATCACGGCAGGAACGTCCGGCTATCCCTTCATGCGGTTGACCAAAGGTCTTGTGCAGTTAGGAAGAGGAAGCAGAGGAACGCAGAGGGGGACATGAGTTGGGGAGGGCAGGGGGCGATGGCTGATCTGAGTGCGACCGAGCGGGAGATCCTTCGGTTGATCGACCGGTATGCGTCGTACATCGAAGAACGGCGAGTCGAGAGCATGTGCGACCTGGTTCGGGCAGGGGAGCCTGTTATCGCCTTCGAAAATCTCTGCTCGAACCTCGACGATGGTCGCGTTTCTGTGGGACAGGATGACTTTGCCGCCATCACGCGCGTCGGCGGCGGCATCGGCATTGATCCTTCGTACTGGGAGCGGCTCGAGCCGGGCTTCGACTGGGATGCCGATCGCGCGGCGATCGTCGCCTCGCTTGTCGAGAAGTGCCGTGGCGCGTTTCCGGAGGCCGCTATGGCCGAGGTCGATGCCCTTTTGGCAGCCGGCGCTTCGGCCCAGGCTTGCGAGCGGCTCACGCTGGAACTGATCACCGGCTCTGCGCTTCCCGGCGGGTTCGACCCCGTCGAATGGGAGGTGAGCATGATGAACTGTGATCTTCACGAGCCGCAGCATGAGGAGCTCTGGAAGGCCTTCAAACGCTGGGAGCGAACGACTCGCGCCGCCCGACAGGACTGAGGCCCTCGCGCCCGGGCACAGCAGCCGCTCGATTCTGATGGCGGAGCTCTTCATCGCGACCCCGCGGTTTCGCTGCTCTGCGCCGGGGTAAAGGGACAGGGCCTCCTCCGGGGGCCGGATGCCGGGGCAGGCGGCAAGGTGGCAGAGTGCGCGCGGTGTAGGGCCACCCTCCCCGGCAGGATGCAATTCTGCCCCACTCGGCGCTGCCGCGGCGATGGTGTGATCCGGTATACTGGTCCGATGCCCTCCCCGCGGCGGCTCATCATCATTGTGGCCATCCTCCTGCTCGGCGGGGCGGTGGTCAATGTCGGGGTGGCGTGGGGGATTGCGGCGTTCGGGGAGTTTCCGCAGATCGGGCTCAGCGTGAGCTACGGGCTCTCGCTGGATGGGTTCGAGAGTGAGGTCGAACTGACGGTGGGTGGGCGCACGAGCGTCGCGGGGGCAGCGCCGTGGCACATCGGGCTGGATCCGCCGCGCGGGGGCGTGGGGACGGTCCGCGCGGGCGTCGGGTACTGGCACTGCTGGGAGGCGCATGTCGTCAGCGGCAGAACCGCGGCGACGGCGGCGTTCGGGTGGCCCTTCCCGGCGCTGCGCACGGTCGTGGCGCCGGCGGGCTTCGCGGGGGGCGTGAACGTGGACCCCGCGCTGCCGGCGCCGGGCTTCCTGACCGATCGGGGGATGTTCGACAGGTCCATGGGCGCGATCCCGGTGAATCCGATCCTGCCGGGGATGCTGTTCAACACGCTTATCTATGCCGCGGCGCTTGTGATTCCGCTGAGCTTCTTTCCGCTGCGCCGGTGGCGGCGACGCCGGCGGGGGCGGTGCGCGCGGTGCAACTATGATCTGGCGGGCATCGACGGGACGTGCCCGGAGTGTGGCGCCGAGAGGAGCGCCTGATGAAGCGCTGGCGGCGGCCAGCCATTCTGATTGCGGCTGTGCTGCTTGCGGGGGCGGTGGTGAACGTCGCAGTCGCGTGGGGGATCGCCGGGACCGAGCCGCCGATTCGCATCTCGTACGAAGCGGGCGTGGACCTTGAAGGAGGCGCCTGGCCTGTCGCCGTCCCTGTCGACTGGCCGCAGCCCCTGATGCGCTGGGATGTCGTGTCGCGAGCAGGGGAGGGCGGCGCCCGCACGCGGGTCTGGTGGCACACCGACTACCGCGCCGAGTTCGGCCCCAGCTATGTTGCAATCGAGTACAGCGCTGGCTGGCCGGCGCTGTCGCTCCGCCGACTGCACGCCGCCGAGCACGAATGGATCGCTGCCGACGGCGACGAATCCGAGTTGACCAGAGAGGCGCCCATACCGACGCTGCTTCGCGGCCTCGCGGCGCCGGAGCCACTGGCGCGGCGCCTCGTCAACTCCGATGGCCATCTCCCGCTCGCCCCCATCCTCCCTGGCTTCATCCTCAATACCGCTTTCTATGCCGCGATCCTTGCCGCGCCATTGATTGTCTTCCCGGTGCGCCGCTGGCGGCGGCGCCAGCGCGGGCGCTGTATGCGATGCGGCTACGAGGGCGGCGGGCTAGCCGATAACCCATGCCCGGAATGCGGCGGAGCGCCACGATGAACCGCTGGCGCCGGAGAGTGATTGGCATCGCCGCTCTGCTGCTGGCGGGGTCCGTCGTGAATATGACGGTGGCGTGGGTGATTGCTGCGCGCGCTGATGCGCCCACGGGCATCCACGACCAGCGGCGCCGCGACAACTGGAAGTACGTGACCGGCGAAGCTCCGGCGGGCTGGCTCGCGCCCAGGGCGGCGCGGCTTGGCTGGCCGAGGCCCAGGCGCACGCACACCGTCTGTGCGACCGGCTGGCGGCAGAGCATGCAATGGTGCGCTGGCGGCGGGCGTCACTACCGCTTCGAGGACTTCGTTGCCGGGTGGCCGCTGCCGGCGGTCCGCGCCCGCCTCTTCGAAGAAACGGACATGGAGACCTTCGAAGTCACGCGGGGGCCGCAGTGGCTCAGCGGCCCGCGCATCGCGATGGGCTTCGACCTGTTCGACGAGTCGGGCGGACGGTTGCCGCTGGTCCCAGTGTTCCCCGGGATCCTCGTCAACACGCTCTTCTACTCGAGTATCCTCGCCCTACCGCTGACGTTCGCTCCGCTGCGGCGGTGGCGGCGGCGGCGTGGGGGGCGATGCGGGCGATGTGGTTACGATCTGGCGGGAATCGATGGTCCTTGCCCGGAGTGTGGAGACGGCGATGGCTGACCGCGTGCCAACCCGCCTGGCGCGCTGGCGCCGCCGCGTGCGGTGGGCGGGGGTGCTGGCGTGCGCTGTCGTAGCCGTGATGTACGCCGCGTCGATGCCGATGACCATGGTGATCGCGCGCCGGAACAGCTTCACGACGATTGCGCCGGCGCTCGGGCTGGAAGCTGGGCGAGTCTGGCTCGCGCTCGGGGGAGAGCCTCGGGTGTTGGGCGAGGCGCCTGTGCGTGCGGACGGCGTGTCATGGGGCGCCATAGCGCGGCGTTCGCAGTGGCCGCGATCTGGCTGGCGGCAGAACTTCCTCGGATCAACGCCGGGCGCCGATGTCCTGGTCCTTCCGCTCTGGATCCCCCTTGCCCTGCTCGTC
>CAYMJK010000028.1:0-3472 GCA_964390535.1 uncultured Phycisphaeraceae bacterium
GCGCTGGCGCCGAAGGCGCGCGCGGACCTGCGCGACGACATCGCCTACTGGAGCGCCAAGTGCGCGCTGCGCGAGGGCGACGCCCCCGCCGCGGCCGACGCCCTGGCCAGAGCGCTCGAAGAATACCCGCAGAGCGAACTCGTCCCCGAGATGCTCTACGACCGCGCGGTCGCGCTCAGCCGGGCGGGGTCAGGCGAGGCGGACGGCGCGTTTGAGGCGTTTCTCGCTGGTCGCGCCGAGCATCCGCAGGCGCCGGCAGCGCTGCACGCGCTCATCGCCGCCGCACACGGGCGCGCCGAGTACGAGCGCAGCGTGGACCTTGCCGAGCAGTTCCTCCGCGATCGCGCCGAGCATCCGCTTGCGCCCGAAGTCGCCCTGCTCTGGGCCGAGGGTCAGTACCTCCGCGGGCGCCATGATGAGGCTCTCGCGGGCTACGACCGCGCCCTGGCGATGAACCTGGATGCCGAGCGGGCCCGGCAGGCCGCCTTCCGGCGCGCGATGACGCTGCACCACCTCGGGCGCGCCGACGAGGCACGCCCGGGTCTGGAGGAGGCGGCAGCGCGCGCGCAGGAGGAGGCGCTCTACCGCCCGGCCCTGCTGGCGCTTGGTGATGACGCCTTTGCCCGCGAGGACTGGGCCCAGTGCGCAGCCCGCATGAAGTCGTTCCTCGCCCTCGGCCTGGATCAGCCCGGCGCCGATGACGCCATGATCAAGCTCGGGCTGGCGCAGCTTCGCCAGGAGGATCTGGAGCAGGCGCAGGAGGCGTTCGCCTCGCTGCTGGAGCGCTGGCCCGAGAGTCCGCACGCCGAGCAGGCCCGCTTCGAACTCGGCCAGGCCCATGTCACGGCGCAGCGAGACGCGGATGCCCGTCCGCTGCTGCTGAAGGTGGCCGAGGCGCCCGACTCGCGCTTCGCGCCCTGGGCCATGAACCATCTCGGCGCCATCGCGCAGCGCGCTGGCGACAACGCCGAGGCGGTCCAATGGTTCGAGCGGGCCGCCGCGGCCGGTGATGAGGCGCTGAAGCTCGAGGCCGGCTTCGGCCGGGCCCGCGCCCTGCTCGCTGAGGGAAGGCACGTGGAAGCCGCCGCGGCCTTCGACACGGTCGCGACCGGCGCGAAGGATGTCGGGCAGATCGCCGCGGCCCGCGCCTCGGCGATCATCGCGCTCTCGCGCGCCGGCCGCCACGAGGAAGCGGTGGGGCGGTTTGAGAAGCTCGACCAGAAGGCCGTCGCACGCCTCGAGCCGCGCCTGAAGTCGTCGCTGCACTACGAGCGCGCCTGGAGCCTGCGCCAGCTCGGGCAGGATGAGGCTGCGGCAGAGGCGTACGCCGCGCTGCTCACCGACACGCCGGATCCCGCCCTTGCGCCCTACGCCGCGCTCGATCTCGCCTCCATCCATCGCGAGGCCGAGCGCTGGCAGGAGGCGATCGCGCTGCTGGAGCCGGTGGTCGCCGCGGCCGAGGCTGCGCCCGAGGAAGCCCCTTTCCCCGCCGACGCCCTGGAGCAGGCGCGGTATCAGCTCGGCGCCTGCGCCCTCGAACTCGGCGATCACGGCGGCGTGGCCCGCTGGCTCTCCTCGTTCGCGGAGGACTTCCCTGAGAGCGGACTGGCGCCATCGGCGGATCTGCTTTGCGCCGAGGCGCTTATGAAGGGCGGGCGCAGCGGCGATGCGATCGAGCATCTCGAGCGGGCCGTCGCCGCGGATGCCGGCGACGATGTCACCGGACCGGCGCTGCTGCGCCTGGGCGAGGCGCAGTCGTCGCTGCAGCGGTGGCGGGCGAGCGAGGAGGCGTTCGCGGCCTATCTCGAACGCTTCGACGAAAGCGAACTGTGGTTCCAGGCCCGCTTCGGCGTCGGCTTCGCGCGGGAGAATCAGGGCCGGCTGGATGAGGCGATCGAGGCCTATCGCCCGGTCGCCGAGGGGCACAGCGGGCCGACGGCTGCGCGGGCCCAGTTCCAGATCGGCGAGTGTCTGTTCGCGCAAAAGCAGCATGAGGCCGCAGTCCGCGAACTGCTGAAGACGGATATTCTGCACGCCGAGCCCGAATGGAGCGCTGCCGCGCTGTACGAGGCCGGTCGCTGCTTCGAGGCGATGGACAAGCCGGCCCAGGCGCGGGCCCAGTACGAGCAGGTCATCTCGCGCTTCGGCGAGATGCGCTGGGCCGAACTGGCCTCGGCCCGGCTGGAGGCGCTCGGCGCCGGCTGAGCCCGGCGACCCGGCGAGGATCGAGAGGAGCGAGCCCATGATCGATACGGTCGATCTGATCCTTCTGGCGATGGCACAGGTCGAGGGCGCAGGGGCCGAGCCCGCCGCCGCCCCCGCCGCCCCCGCCGCGGCAGCCCCGAGCAGCGTCTGGGACTTCGCGCTCAAGGGCGGGTTGATGATGATCCCGCTCGCCGCCTGTTCGCTCATCGTGCTGGCGGTGACGGTGGAGCGGCTGATCACGCTGCGGCGCAGGTCGATCGTGCCGCCGGAGTTCTACCCGGCGCTCAAGCGCATCCTCGAAAGCAGGCCGGTGGACCGGGCCGACGCCCTCCATCACGCCGAGAGCAGCGCAAGCCCGATCGCCCGTGTGCTGGCGCCCGCCATCCGGCGCCTCGGCCGCCCGCCGCACGAGGTGAAGGAGAAACTGATCGAGGCCGGCGAGCACGAGATCGCGCAGCTCCGCCGGCGCACGCGGGCCCTGAGCGTGATCGCCTCGATTGCGCCGCTGCTCGGGCTCACCGGCACCATCTTCGGCATGATCAAGGCGTTTCAGACGGTCGCGTTCAGCGGCGAGGCGCTGGGGCGCACGGAGATGCTGGCCACCGGCATCTACGAGGCGATGATCACGACCGCCGCGGGGCTGCTCGTCGCGATCCCCGCGCTCATCGCGTACAACTGGATCATGGCGCGCATCGAGCGCGCGGCCCAGCACATGAGCGAGATCGGGTCCGACTTCGTCGAATCGTTCGCCGGCCCCGCCGCGGCAGAGGCGGCGGCCTCGTCGCCACAGCGCGCTACCCCGGCGCCCGTCGAGGTCGAGGCGGAATGATCGCCGCAGAGGCCAGCGAGGAGAGAGGCTCGTGCTGATCAAGGCCGCCCACGCCGAGAGCCCCCTGGCGATCGACCTCACCCCGGTCATCGACATGGTCTTCCTCCTGCTCATCTTCTTCCTGGTGGCGACGACGTTCCATCAGACCGAGCGGGAGATGCAGATCGCGCTCCCCGAGGCCTCCGCCGCCGGCCCGATCAGCATGGCACTGCGCGAGATCGTCATCAACGTGGACAGCGAGGGCGCCATCATCGTCGCCGGCCAGCGCCGCTCGCCGGAGGACCTGCGCACGATCATCACCGAGGCCACCAGCGCCAACCCCCAGCAGAAGGTCACCGTCCGCGGCGACAAGACCGCCTCCTACGGCATGGTGGCGACCGTCCTGGACATCTGCAAGGCCGCGGGCGTGCAGGAGCCGTGGCTCGACACCGTCCCCAT
>CAYMJK010000029.1:0-8686 GCA_964390535.1 uncultured Phycisphaeraceae bacterium
CTGAACTGTCAAGAGGTCGGAGGGGGAGAAGAGTGCGGCGATCGGGAACTGACCTCCAACCGTATTTGTTCGGATGTTGATAGGCAAGCAGGGTCGTTCGCCGCGCGATCAGCCCCAGCGGTCGGCAATGGCCGGCAATGCGCGGGCGATCGCGCCGCCCCGGTCACCGGATGCCGAGTTCACTCAGGGCCGCCCGCAGGCGGTCCACCGTCTCCGGCCGCGCCTCGGTCATCGGCAGGCGCACGGCGCCGGTGTCGCGCCCGAGCAGTTGCATCGCCGCCTTCACCGGGATCGGGTTGGTCTCGACGAACATCGCGCGGCACAGGGGGAAGAGCTCCGCGTGCAGCTCGCGGGCGCGTCCGGTGTCACCGGTCAGCCACGCGCCGACCAGTGCGCTCATCCGGTCGGGCGCCAGATTGCTCACCACGCTCACCACGCCCACGCCGCCGACGCTCAGGAAGGGCAGCGTCATCATGTCATCCCCCGAGAGCAGCGACAGGCCGGGGCAGCGCCCCAGCATCTCCGTCGCCGAGTCGATCGAACCCGTCGCCTCCTTGTTCGCGACGATGTTCGGGTGGGCGAACAGCCGGCCCAGGGTCGCCGGCGCCAGGGCCACCCCGCTGCGACCCGGGATGTTGTACAGCACGATCGGCAGGTCCGCCGCCTCCGCCACCGCCATGAAGTGCCGGTACAGCCCTTCCTGCTCCGGCTTGTTGTAGTACGGATTGACGCTGAGCGAACCGTCGGCGCCCGCCTCCTTCGCAAACCGCTGCAGTTCCACCGCGTGCGATGTCGAATTGCTCCCGGTCCCGGCGATCACCAGCAGCCCGGCCTCCCGCCCCAGCCGGATCGCCCGCCCGACGAGTTCACGGTACTCGGTCGCGCTGAGCGTCGGCGACTCCCCGGTCGTGCCGCAGACCACGATGCCGCGGACGTTGCCCGCCGCCTGCCGCTGTATCTGCTGGGCGAGCCGCCCGTAGTCGATCGCGCTTCCGTCGGCCGAGAAGGGCGTGGTGATGGCGGTGAAACAGCCGGTGAAGCGTTCGTCGCGGAGTTGAGTCATCAGAGATCCTTTCCGGCAGTCGCCGGCGAATCAGCGGATGCGGGCGCCCCGGCGGCGGCCGAGGGACCAGCGGAGGAAACGCCCGAGGAGGCGCCTGAGGAAAGACCTGAGGAAAGACCTGAGGAAAGATAGGTGTTGTACCCGGGCGGCGCGAGCCCCGGCTTGACGAACAGCGTCATCATCACATCATCGACGTACTCGCCGGGACGGATCTGGGCGTGCCTGGGACGCACCCCGTCGCGCACGAAGCCGAAGTGACGGTACAACGCCTCCGCCCGCGGATTGCTGCTGAACACGCAGAGTGCGACGACCTCGATCGCCGGATGGGCCGCGGCCCAGTCGAGCGCAGCGCGAGTCACCGCGGTCCCCACGCCCCGCCCCCGCCACTGTGCCTCGACGGCAATGCCCAGATCGCACACGTGGGCAGCCCGCCGGCGCCCGTGCCGGTCGCCCTCCATGCTGACCGTGGCGACGATGTGATCGCCGGTCAGCCCGAGGACAAGCGCGCTCCTGTCGCTTGCCGTCACCCGCTGGAGATAGCTGCGCTGCGCCTCGAGATCGGGCCCCTCGCCGGGTTGGGTCATGAGCTGGTCGGTGCTGGCGATCACAGCGAGCCGGAACTGGAGCAGTTGCTCGCTGTCATCAGCCAGTGTGGCCGCGCGGATCGTCAGCGCTGTCCCATCCGGCAGCAGGACTGTCTGTGGCGCCAGCGTGCCCATCGTCAATCGTGGTCCAGCACCAGCCCCATGTCCACCCGGTCCACGTATCGCCCCGGCCCCACCTTGTAATGCCGCGCCCGCCGCCCCTCTTCGCGGAAGCCGAGCGAGCGGTAGAGCGCCAGCCCGGCGGCGTTGGACCCCAGCGCGCTCAGTTCCAGCTTCTCGATCCCCGGCTGCTGGCGGGCCCAGTCGATCAGCGCCTCGATCAGGGCCCGCCCCACGCCCAGATTCCGCACCCGCGACGCCACGCCCAGGCCGAGTTCCCCGTGATGCGCGGTCCGCCGGCGCGACCGTGCCGCGACGAACGCCAGGAAGCCCACCGCCTCCCCGGTCGCCTCGTCGGCCGCGACCAGGCACAGATCGTCGCGGGCGCCGGCGCTCTGCGCGATCTGCCGCGCCCGCGTGGCGATGTCGAAATCGAACTCGTCGAACTCCGACACGTTGTGCTCGCCGGTCGTCATGTAGTCCCGCATCAGGGCGGTGACGGATGTGGCGTCCTCCGGCGACGCCGTGCGGATGCGGATGCGCTGCCCGTCTTTGAGTGTCGCGAGCCGCGCCTCGATCTGGCCCATCAGCCGGCGCTCCCCGCCTCCGCGGGCCGGCGCACCGCGAAGATGTAGTCGGTCGCCGCCGGCTGCCCGCCCGCCTCCGCCACCAGCCGGGCCACCTGCCCGCGGTGATAGTGCGAGTGCGTCAGCGTGTGGAAGATGATGTCGTCGGTGCGCGTCGCCCACGCCCGCCCGTCCGTCGAGCGATACGACACCACGCGCTCCAGGTCGGCCGGCGTCAGCGGCCTCATGAAGCCGCGCCACAGCCCCCCCACCTCTCCCGCCTCGCTGCGCAGCCGGTCCATCGGCCACGGCGCCGGGAACACCTCGTCCGGCGCTTCGCCGACGCCCATGCGCGACAGCCATATCCGGCGGGCGCACACGATGTGCGCTGTGATCCCGATCGCCTTGATCACCGGCGGCGCCTCGTCGGTCGTCCCGCCGCCGCGCTCCAGGTGATCGCGGGCCGACTGGATCGAATCAATCGCCACGCCGAGCGAGTGCGAGTCCCACTCGATCAGCTCGCCCAGCCACGCGCACGGGTCGGCAACCACCGTCATGGCGCCCCCCCGCCCGCGCTGGCGCCCCGGGCCGCCTCCAGCATCAGGTCCTTCATCTGCCGCACCGCCACCCGCAGCCCGACGTATACCGCCCGGCTCACGATCGCGTGCCCGATGTGCAGTTCCTCCACCTGCTCCAGCCCGGCGATCGGCTGCACGTTGTGGTAGTTCAGGGCGTGCCCGGCGTTGAAGCGCATGCCGCGGCCGCGGATCTCGGCGCCCGCCGCGGCGACCTTCTGCAGCTCCATCTGCAACTGCTCGCGCCGGAAGTCCCCCCCGCACTCGGCGAAGATGCGGGCGTACGGCCCGGTGTGCACCTCGCACACATCGAACCCCGCCTCCGCCGCGGCGCCCACCTGCCGCAGATCGGCGTCGATGAAGGCGCTGACGATCATCCCGGCCTCGCGCAGCCGCCCCGTCACCTGTCGAAGCCGCCCCACCTGCCCCGCGACATCCAGCCCCCCCTCGGTGGTGATCTCCTCGCGCCCCTCGGGCACGAGCATCGCGGTGTGCGGCCGGATGCGCCGGGCGATCTCGATCATCTCGTCTGTCGCGGCCATCTCGAGGTTGAGCTTGGCCTTCACCGTCGCCCGCAGACGATCGACATCGTGATCCTGAATGTGCCGCCGATCCTCGCGGAGGTGAACGGTGATCCCGTCCGCCCCGCCCAGTTCGGCCTCGTGCGCCGCTCGGACAGGATCCGGCTCATCCCCCCGCCGGGCCTGCCGGACGGTGGCGACATGGTCGATGTTGACGCCGAGCTGGGGCACGGAGGATGGTACGTCCCGTGCGTTGTGGCACGGGTTTCCAGCCCGTGCCGCGGCCGGACCATCGCCCAAACCAGCCGCCTCTCTTCGTCCACGCGGCCCGGGACACACCACCTTGCCGCGAGGCGATTGCACTCACGGCATGGGCTGGAGCCCACGCTACAGACAGGATGCCCGCGCCCCTCGGCGCTACCGTCGCCCCGTGACCGACCTCGACTGGCTCTCGACGCTCGGCGGCCGCTTCCTCGTCTTCGAGGGGCCCGACGGCTCCGGCAAGACGACGCAGATGCGCCGGCTCCGCGCCGCCTGCCGCGACCGGCGCATCGGCGTCTGCGATGTCCGCGACCCCGGCGGCACCCCCATCGGCGAGCGCATCCGCCAGCTCCTGCTCTCCCACGCCAACGTCGAGATGACCCCCGTCTGCGAAACCATGCTCTACATGGCCAGCCGGGCCCAGCTCGTCGCCCAGGTCATCCGCCCCGCGATCGCCCGCGGCGACCTCGTGCTCGCCGACCGCTTCGTCCCCTCGACCCTGGCGTATCAGGGCGCCGCGGGAGGTGTCACCGAGGCCGACATCCGCGATGCCGCCCGCGTCGCCACCGGCGGCCTGCGACCCGACCTGGTGATCGTCTTCGATGTCGACGAGGACACCGCCGGCCGGCGCCTCAGCCCGCTGCTGGACCGGATGGAAGCGAAAGGGAGCGACTTCCATCGGCGCGTCCGCGCCGGCTACCTTGCGCAGGCGGAGGCCGACCCCGAGGGCTACCTCGTGCTTGACGCCTCCGGCGATGAGGACAGCGTCTGGGAGCGTCTGCTGACACAGGTGCGCGCGCGCCTGGCGCCCTGACCGCTGCCAACGATCCGCCGATGCTCTGGCCCCTCCTCATCGCCGCCGGCTTCCTCAGCGGGTCGATCCCCTTCGGCCTCATCATCGGCCGGCTCCGCGGGGTGGACATCCGCGAGCACGGGTCGCGGAACATCGGGGCAACCAACGTCATGCGCACGCTGGGGCGCGGCCCCGGCGTGGCCTGCTTCGTGCTGGATGTGGCCAAGGGGCTCGCGCCGAGCCTCGGCGCCGGGCTGGCGACCGGGCTCGCCGGCCGCTGGACCATCGAGGCCGGGCCGATGGCGCTGTGGCTCGCCGTTGCCGCGGCGGCCGTGCTCGGGCACATGTATAGCCCGTGGGTGCGCCTCCGCGGCGGGAAGGGCGTGGCGACCGGGCTGGGCGCCATGCTCGGGATCTTCCCCCTCGTCACCGGGCCGGCGGTCGCAGCGCTGATCTTTTGGGGTCTGCTGCTGAAGGCGACGCGATACGTGAGCCTGGCGTCCATCGGCGCCGCCGTCAGTCTGCCCATCCTCGCTCTCGCCGAGATGGCGATTCTGCGGCAGCAGGGGCGCGAGCCGAGCGGGGGGTGGGGCGTGGCCCTGCTGGTTCTCGGGCTGCTCGCGGGGCTGGTGATATGGCGGCACCGGTCCAATATCGCGCGCATCCGGGCCGGAACCGAGATCCGGACCGGGCGCCCCTGATCGGACGCCATTCCGGAAGACTGCGCCGGATGCGCTGCCACCAGCCCGGCTATCCGGACCCGGCGCCGGCATCGCAGGCAAGTCCGGGGGCTACGTCGCCGATCCTCCACCGCTCCGCTGGAGGAAAGGGACGCCATGCTCCGACTGACCGAAACGGGGGCCGACGAGACACTCCGGTTCCCGGACCCGGCGCGCCACGCGCCGGCGCCGCTGCGGCTGGATTCGACGGACATCGCCGAGGAGGCGCTGAGCCAGGCCGAGCGGCGGATGGAGAACCTGCTCGATCTCGTCCACCGCTTCGGGCTCGATGCCCCGGGCGAAGGGCCACGGGTGGCGTAAGACTTCCCCCCGCCCCCACCGATTCAGAGCGGTCGGTCACGCCACCGCGCCAGCGCCGCATGATCCATCAGGTCGCACTTCAGCGGCGTGATGGTGATCTTGCGGTGGAAGAGGTAATCGACATCCGTCTCCCGGGCACGGCGTGGAAGTCGAGCCCGCCGGCGGGAACCCCAGCAGTAACGCTGTTCGAGTGGCTCACGCGGGCCTTGTCCGGTCGATCATGGATGTGGCGCGCCATCCGAGCCTGCTGCGATAATTCGGCTTCATGAACCGGCGGTGAACGCGTTTGCCGTGCGCTACGGCACATGCTTCGGAGGCCGTTTCCCCGTGTTTCTCGGCAACGATTGACCACGCCGGACGCCGCGCAGTATGCTGCTTCAGGCGCGCAGCGGCGTGCCCCTGCGCGGCAGGTCAATTGATTGACCTGGGCCGGTGCGACAGCGCGGTGTGCGCGCACGCTCTTCCGGCGCCCGGCGCACAAACGCCAAGGAGCCTTGCACATGACAGAGAAAACAAACATTCCGGACCAGAAGCAGACGCAGACGCAGAACAAGCCCGGCGCCGACAGGCGCGAAAATCAGCCTGGGATGAAGCGCGACCAGGGCGAGCATGACCAGAAGCAGGGCCAGAAGCACGACGAGAAGCAGGGCCAGAAGCCCGGTCAGCAGGCCGAGGGGCGCCAGGGCGAGGGTCAGCAGAATCAGCGGCAGGAAGACCGCAAGGATCAGCCCAACCGGTAACGCCCGGCGCAGCGCCGAGCTGCGGCGAAACATCCCACAGATCTGCTCAGCCGGCGGGACCGTGAAGGTCCTGCCGGCTCTGTTATTGGCCCGCAGCGATGCCGACCCAGCGAGCCAGCGCATCGTGGTCGGTGAGGTCGTACTTCAGCGGGGTCACCGTGATCATCCGCTGGAACAGCCGCTCGACATCCGTGCCGGGATCGCGGGCGTGAAAATCCAACCCGCCGCCGGTCGCCCAGTAATACCGCTGCCCCGCCGGGCTCACCCGCGCCTCGTACCGGTCGATCAGCCCATGCACATTCATCGGGCAGAAGACGATGTCCGGGTCGGCCGGCGCCAGCCGCGTGATCGGCACGTTTATGCTCAGGCAGGCGTGCTCATCGGGCAGGCCGAACGACAGGATGAAGTCCAGGGCCTTGCGCGCGTGCGCTGCGGCGGCGTCGAAGTCCGGCGGCTCGGGCTCAGCGCTCAGTTCATCGGCCAGGTGCAGGCTCACCGCGATTGACGGCACGCCGAGGAAGGCCGCCTCGATCGCCGCGGCGACGGTGCCCGAGTAAATCACGTTGATGCCGCAGTTGGCGCCGGCGTTCATGCCGCTGATCACCAGATCCGGCCGGCTGCCCGGGCCGAAGCGGTCCGGCCAGAGGGTGGAGAGGGCGAGCTTCACGCAGTCCGCCGGGCGCCCGTCGATGGCGTCCCCCTCCGATCCGCTCACGAGCTTCTCGCGCCGCACCATCAGCGGCTCGTTGAACGTCACGCCGTGGCTGGTGGCGCTCTGGACGGTGAGCGGCGCCATGACGAGGAGGTCGGTGACGGGATCGGCGCCCCCCCCCTCGCGGGTCGCGGCGGCCAGCGGCCCGCCGAGTTCGCCGGGCTCGTCGAGGATGGCCCGATGCAGTGCGTCGAGGCCGGGGGCGCGGATGCCGTCGTCGTTGGTGAGCATGATCTGCATGAGGGGGATTGAAGCGCCTTCCCCCGCCCGCCGCCCGACTGGAATCCGAGGATTGTGCAGGCCTCGGGCCCCCCTGCGCATCGGCGGCTGCTCATCCCGCGGCCGGCGAATGATGGGCCATGAGCGACACCGTGCGGGGGACGTGCATTCATCTGCTGGCGCTGGACCTGGGCTTTCAGATCGACCTGACCGAGGCCCAGCGGCGGCTGGCCGACAGCGAGCGGCCGCGGATCGTGCGGGTGCGCCGGCCGGCGCCCGCCTGGTTCGAGTATGAGCCGGCGCCGCTGCGGGTCTCCATCGAGGGAGAGCCGATCGACGTGGCCGGCCGCCCGAGCGAGCCGGGCGTCTCGTGCGTGATCCACGAGTTCGGCGCCATCTCCCTGGCGTACCGCTTCGCGATCGACGGCCCGATCTCGGACCTGCCGGCGCTGACGGCCGGGCTGTACGACAACGACCGCATCTATGACGATGCCCGGCAGCGGGCCGGGCGCCTGCTGGAGGCGATGGGCCCGGCGGTGGAGCGCCCGCGGCTGAGCGAACTCATGGAGGACTACACGGTGCTGGCGCTGCGCTCGTGGGGGGCGGGGGAGGGGGCGTCCGGCGCCCGCGCGCCGGCGGATATCGTCGCCGCACACGAGGACACGATCGCGCGGGCCCTGCAGGCGGAGACGGGGGAGCTTTCGCCCGCGGGGACGCAGCGCTGCCTGGAGTCGCGCATCAGCTACTCGCCGCGGGACCTGGCGATCATCGACTGGAACGCGGCGATGCTGCTCGATGAGGATCCCGACGACATCGTGTCGTTGCTGGCGCACGCCAACGTGGAGCTGCTGGAGATGCGCCTGCTGGATGAGCAGCTCGACGCCCTGCTGGAGCGCTCCCACATCCTGCTGGCCCGGCTCGGCCGCCGGCGCGTGTGGGCCGCGGCGAACGACATGCGCGACCTGCGGGTCTTCGCGGAGATCCAGACAGATGGCGCCCTCCTGTTCGAGGGGGTGAACAACGCGATCAAGCTCGTGGGCGATCAGTATCTCGCCCGCGTCTACCAACTCACCTCCGAGCGCCTGCACCTGCCGCGCTGGGACGCCAGCGTCGAGCGCAAACTCGCGACCGCCCAGAGCGTCTACCAGAAGATGACCGATGCCGCCTCCACGCGCCGGCTGGAGACGCTGGAGTGGATCATCATCCTGCTCATCGTGCTCTCAATCGTCATCGCCTTCGTGCCCGGCGGCGGGCATTGACGGGCGGGGTGCTGTGCGGCCGCTCCGCAACTAGAACTCGATCCTCCACACCTGCAGAGTATCCTCCCGCTCCTGCTGAGCGCCGCGGTTGGACACGAAATAAAGGTAACGTCCATCGGCACTGACGGAGGGCCTGGAGTCGTAGGATCCGTTAACCGTCAGTTGCGTCGCGTCGGAGCCGTCGGCGTTCATGCTCCAGATGTCGAAGTTGAACTCGCCGGCCTCGTTCAATC